>JAPKCN010000140.1 GCA_028822945.1 Porticoccaceae bacterium
CAGAGTAGTCAGTCCTCCAAAGCAAATCTCGGTGACCACCTGAGCCGTTTTTACAACCCGACTGACTCGGCCAGAACTGGAAATTGCTAGTATTTTGCTGTTGTCGCTCGACACCCAGCGACCAGACATATCTACATCGATGACCGTTTCATCCGCTCCACTATCGTTACTATTACCGTCGCTGCCACCAGTCGTTGAATCAGCGGAGGCATTGTCTACCGGAGCTGATGGTTCCGGCTCAGTCCCGCCACTACCACCGCCGCAGCCAGTCAAGCACAGCAGCCCCATAAACCACCAGACTTTAAATCTCATGAGTTTTTCCAGATATTTCCAAGGGTTTACCTGTAGGTAAACTACCAAGCCACACGATAGCCATACATTGTATGAGCCAGTTTACGCTTGATAGTTAGGATATTCAAACCATTGACAAAGGTTATCACTAGCGGACAACCACTACAAAACGGTCTTAGCCGAGAATTCTAATCAGTATCGGTGATTACGCGTGTAGGCTTATTCCAAACGTTCAATCTAGTGCATAGCCTACCTTTAACCGAGCTTAGCTGGTAACTCCACCAAGCAGTTAACGAGCCTAGCGGGCAACTATTGCAGTAACTATAAGAGGATAAAACCTTCATATTGATGACATAGAGCAGTAAACCAGTCAGTACAAAAAGGCGGTTTAAGGCGATACCGACGTTAGATATGCTGGCAGCCGCATGTCACACCACGGCTCTGCATGAGCTTAGCTAATATTGACATCGCCAGAAGAGCGCGCGCCACCAAGACATTTTTTTGTTATTATCGCTAGAAGATTTCGCAATCTTTTACACTACGCAATCGTTATAGAGGTGAGTCGCATGCAACAAATCCAGTTAGCTCAGCCGGGTGGTCTCGACAATTTAAAATTGACAACTACAGAGATACCAACCTTGACAGACAACCAAGTGCTGGTGAAAGTCCAGGCGAGCAGTCTAAATTATCATGATTTATTGGTTGTGCTGGGCAAAATACCGACCGCTAATAGGCGCGTACCACTGGGCGACTGCGGCGGGCAAATTGTCGATGTCGGCAGCGCGGTCTCAAAATGGAAAGTAGGCGATCAGGTTATGAGTAGTTGTTTCCCAGATTGGCTTGAAGGCCAGCCTAGGCCGGAACTACTGAGTTTTATCGGTGATCACCAAAACGGTTATGCAACGGAGTATATCGCTGTCGCAGAAACAGCACTAACACGCACCCCAAAAGGTTGGAATGCGCTGCAAGCTGCTACTCTGCCATGCGCTGGATTAACCGTTTGGCGAGCGCTTGTAGAAGAGGGTAAGTTGCAACCGGGCGAGAGCGTGCTGGTTCAAGGTACTGGCGGGGTATCGATATTTGCATTACAACTGGCTAAAGCAATGGGCGCCAAAGTGATAGCCACATCCTCAAGTGAAGAGAAATTAGACAAATTGCGAGCACTCGGTGCTGACGAGTTAATCAACTACCGCGAAGCGCCACAGTGGGGTAAAGCCGTGCTAGCGGCAACGGGCAATCAGGGAGTTGATCACGTTGTCGAAGTCGGCGGTGGCGGTACTTTTGGCGAATCCGTAAGAGCTGTCAAAATGGGTGGCCATATTGCTCTAATTGGGGTACTTAGCGGCCCCTCCGTCGGCGAAATATTATTGCCGCGAATCTTTATGAAACAAATACGCATAAGCGGCATTAGCATGGGTAATCAATGCTCCCAACAGGCTATGATCGACTACCTCGATCAATCTAATATCCGGCCTATCATAAGCCATACTTTCGAACTCGCGTCGCTAGCAGAGGCCTTTCAACTGCAAATCGACAATCGCCACTTCGGCAAGATCGCCATTCGGGTAGCCGACTAGTCGCCCACTAGCGATATCGCAAAGCCCATAAACGGTTTTTTAGATCTGCAACTGAGTTAGAACCGCCGCCGCCGCTGAACAAGAGCGGCGGCTAATACCTGCCGCTTTTACGGCACCCATAAATAACTGCATTCAGAACCCCCCGTAACCCTCTGATTTAGCGTTTATCGCGTCGGTCATGTCAGGCGAATATAAAAGATCTAATCCCATGTTTTTTATATCAAATTTTTATATAAATATCTAAGAAATAATAATGGCATCTAAATTGCATAGGGTAAAGGTAGTTAGAGCGTGCGAGACTATCGCTGTAGCTAAATCCTCAATGCGAGTAAATCTTAGAACAGAGCACCCCGTTAGTTATTGTGGCTAGGAAGAAACTTCGAAGTATTTAGCAGTTAATAATGACAAACCCAAAGTGGAATTCTGATTCCTCTCTTATCTTAACGAAACATGGAGTTACATTATGAAACAAAGTAAAACCCTAATAGCGAGCGCGATGCTGATCGCACTCGGCATGGTTAGTTCTGCCATTGCAGAGCGACCGCCCGAGTGCGACCAAGGCGAGGCGACCCTTGCAGCACTGGGGATTAATCCAATGGAGTTAATGGCACTTGAAGATAGCATGCAAGCCCCGCCTGATGGTGCACCTGAGGCAGAGCACGAAGCATTTGATGAAATGATGGACCAGATGGTTGCAGACACTTATTTTGAAGGAGACATGGAAAAAGCCGAGGAGCTATTTGATTCGCTTCCAGATATAGATCCGATGGATTGTTATGATGAAGGTATGCCTTCCGAGGGCAAGGATCACGGCCCAATGGATGGTATGGATCACGGCCCAATGGATGGTATGGATCACGGCCCAATGGATGGATGGATGCCGCCCGAGGAATGTATGGATGGCTCCGCAGATCCCGCTGATGAAATGTGTATGCCGCCATCGACTGGTATGGATCACGGCCCAATGGATGGTATGAGTCCAGGCTAGCTGTTAACTACCCTGAATCCGTGTGATAAAGGGAAATTAATAGCAATAAAAGAAAAAGGAGTGTTCAATGTTGTGCACTTCTTTTTTTGTCCTTGCTAGCGCACCTTGAACGGAAATCTAACCTTGCTGCTAGCCGCACCAAGTAAGAATCCGCAAATTAAAATATATATGAGCACTCAAGATTGATCCTCGATTAACGATACAAAACAGTATGATATACATTTTTTTTCGACACTTTAGAAACCTAATCCACTTTGATACGCGGCAGCCACTTACTGCAACTTAACAGTTTTTTTATGCTTGTAAATTACTGGTATTTGTCGCCTAATCCCGGACGGAGTTCAGCACAATAGTAATCGCATCGAGGAGTCGCAGTGGAACCCAAAGACAAAACAATCGTTATTACCGGCGGAGCACGTGGCCTCGGTCTATGCATGGCTGAAGCCTTTGCCCTGCGTGGCGCCAATATCGCCTTAGTCGACGTCGATCAATCGGAACTTGCGCGAGCTTTAGATGTTTGTCGCACCCACGGTATCGACGCACGAAGCTACCCTACGGATGTATCCGACGAGAGTCAGGTAGAATCTTTATTTGCAAAAATTCAAACAGATTTTGGCTCGATCGACGTATTGATCAACAATGCCGGTATCATTCGCGACGGTTTATTGGTCAAAGGTAAAGCGGGTGTTGTCGAAAAAAAAATGAGCCTTCAACAGTGGCAAGCGGTCATCGACGTCAATCTCACTGGGGTCTTCCTGTGTGGTCGCGAGGCCGCCGTTAAAATGATCGAGAATCAAACAGCAGGCGTGATCATCAATATCTCAAGCATTGCCAAAACTGGCAACATCGGACAATCCAATTATACCTCGGCAAAGTCAGCTGTGGCGGCCATGACTGTGACATGGGCAAAAGAGCTTGCCGCACATGGGATTCGTGCTGCATCAATTGCCCCAGGGTTCATGGCGACCGAGATCCTGAAAGATATGAAACCGCAAGCACTGGAAAATATTTCGCAGTCGATACCATTAAAACGTCTCGGAGAACCCGAGGAAATTGCCCATGCAGCAGTCTTTATTGTCGAGAACGACTACCTCAGTGGCCGAACCATCGAAATTGATGGTGGGCTGCGGCTTTAAATTCGAGTTTGGTGGTTGGTATTGCACTGATATAAAACGCGGTGCGATCATAATACCCAATGGATAGACGCCACTTGACTTTATGACGTAGATACATCTGCAACTCAACACGCAATACAATGCCTAATAAAGGGTACAATAGTCGGTTATTTTTAACACGCTGGCGACATCGGAAAAATATCATGGCCTACGCAGTAAAAGAAATTTTTTACTCACTCCAAGGCGAAGGGGCTCACGCTGGACGTCCGTCCATTTTTTGTCGTTTTACTGGTTGCAATCTCTGGAGCGGTAAAGAAAAACATCGCGCTGATGCAATCTGCCAGTTCTGCGATACCGATTTTGTCGGCACCGATGGCGACGGCGGCGGCAATTTTACGCTGGCGAGTGATCTCGCTGCGCGCATAAAGTCTTTTTGGCCACAAAGTATAACCGACAAAACACATCCCTATGTCGTCTGTACCGGCGGTGAACCGCTGTTGCAATTGGATCCCGCACTGATCGATGCGATGCATGCACAGGGCATGGAAATAGCTATTGAAACAAACGGCACCTTACCGGTGCCACAAGGTATTGACTGGATTTGTGTGAGTCCTAAAGCAGGAGCCAAACTAGTGGTCGATGTCGGCAATGAACTCAAGTTAGTCTATCCGCAAGCCGGCCATCAACCGGCAGATTTTAACATCTGCCAATTTGACCACTTTTTTTTACAGCCTTTACACGACGATAACGAGAAACAACACTTGGCTGATACCATCGCATACTGCTTAAAACATCCGCGATGGAATTTAAGTTTACAGACTCATAAATTACTCGGACTGCAATAGACCGCAACCACTAAACCAGCTCCCCCAGCATGACCATTACTGCTAGTCCTGAGATGATCAAACTAGACATCGATGCCTCGGCATCAATGCGACGGGGACCAGCCACAAACTGGCCGTGACGCACGATCAGGGTGTCCATAGCACCAGAGTTCTATCTAAGCAATGCCTCATGGCTGCAGCACTGCTGGTGACTGGGACACTGTCAATGCCCGTCAGTGATCTAACCATTAAACGGAAACAACGAGTCTCGCTTTCGCCAAGCGCTGGCCTACAATGCGTCGAAACCTTGAAAGATTTAGGTCTAATCAGAGACAATGTCACGGTTTCGGACATCTGATCAACAGCGCTACAACATCAAGGCTTATATGATCATTACCCTAGAATAGAACGAAGACCAAAGTCATAGCTTTTTGGAGCACAACAAAA
>JAPKCN010000008.1 GCA_028822945.1 Porticoccaceae bacterium
CTTCGAAAAATTCGAACCAACCAACATTAGGGTAAAAGAAGCGTTCTTTCAAGGACTACACACCTTAGGGCAGACAAAATTTTTGCTTTATATTGAATAAAATCTAGCTATCGCAGACGCATATGACAAGTAACTTGGCATATATAGGGCTTGAATTTTTAGAGAAATTAAATGGCGAAAACTTTCGTCGCAACTGAGTCTACAAAAAACTCAATTCAAGAAAAAAGAAACTGATATAAATAATATTGAGACCTTTTAATTCTGATACCAAGAATGCGTATATCGTGAATTCCCAATGACCACGGGTCAGCGGTGTTCGATGATCGCCAGAATGAGTTTTGAAATACAGCTGAGTTTGCCGGCGTCGTCAAATAACTCTATCTGCCAAACATGCGAGCGCTTACCGAGGTGGATCGGCCGCGCCGTTCCGGTCACCAGCCCACTCGACACTGGCCTCAGGTGTGTGGCGCTGACGTCCTGCCCGAGACATTTATAGCTATTCAGGTCGATCACATGGGCCCCTGCAGTGCTGCCGAGGGTTTCAGCGAGCACCACATTAGCGCCGCCATGCACTACACCATACGGTTGAAAGGTGCGCGCATCTGCGGGCATAGTGCCAGTGATAAAATCATCGCCCACTTCGGTTACTAAAATTCCCAGATGTTCGGAGATCGTGCCGTTGCTCATGTGTTTATTGATGTGTTCTGGGTTGGGTGTGAGATGCCAGATAGCGGTCATAGTTAGCCTAGTTTTTCAGTCGTTTGTGTTTAACCCGCGAAGGCTGAGTATCCGTGCCCTTGCGCTCGACAAAATCATCATGGTAGGCGCTGTAGCAGCCATCGAAGAAAACGATACTGCCGTCGTCCTCGTAGGCAAGAGTGTGTGTGGTGATTCTATCCAAGAACCAGCGATCGTGCGAGATCACCATAACGCATCCGGGAAAAGACAAGATGGCCTCTTCAAGTGCCCGCAGCGTCTCAATGTCGAGATCGTTTGAGGGTTCATCTAGCAGCAGCACATTAGCGCCCTGTTTTAGTGTGTTGGCAAGATGCAGTCGACCGCGCTCCCCGCCGGACAGATCGCCGACGCGTTTTTGTTGGTCTGAGCCCTTAAAGTTGAAGCGTCCGGCATATGAGCGCGACGACACTTCGTAGTTGCCGATTTTAAGAATGTCATGGCCGCCAGAGATCGCCTCCCAGACGTTTTGGCTATCGTCGAGCAAATCGCGGCTCTGCTCGACGTAGGCGATCTTGACAGTTTCGCCAAGCGTGATTGAGCCGTTGTCGGGTTGCTCGGCACCAGCGATCATCCGAAACAGGGTCGATTTGCCCGCGCCGTTGCCGCCGACAATACCAACCACGGAGCCCTTTGGGATAGACAACGACAGATTGTCGATCAACAACTCGTTGCCAAAGCCCTTGCTAACCTGATCAAGCACAATCACCTTATCGCCGAGCCTCTCGCCGGGGGCGATATAAATTTCGTTGGTCTCGTTGCGGGACTGAAACTCTTGCGAATTAAGCTCGTCAAAGCGCGCCAGTCGCGCTTTGTTTTTTGCCTGCCTACCGCGTGGGTTTTGTCTAACCCACTCGAGTTCCTGCTTGATGGCTCGTTGTCGCGACACCTCCTGTTTTGATTCTGTTTGTAAGCGCTTTTCTTTGGCCGATAACCATATCGAGTAATTGCCCTCGTAGGGTATGCCGTGGCCGCGGTCGAGTTCGAGAATCCAACCGGCGACATTGTCCAAAAAGTAGCGGTCGTGGGTTACTGCTACCACGGTGCCGGGGAATTCTTCAAGGAACTTTTCCAGCCAATATACGGACTCGGCGTCAAGGTGATTGGTCGGTTCGTCGAGCAGTAACATATCAGGTTTTGAGAGCAGCAGCCGACAAAGGGCCACGCGGCGCTTTTCTCCTCCGGATAGTGAGGTGACCTCGGCATCCCAGGGCGGAAGGCGTAACGCGTCGGCGGCAATATCTAGTGCGTTGTCGAGATTGTGGGCATCGGCCGCTTCGATAATGGCCTCGAGTTCGCCCTGTTTTTTGGCTAGCGCGTCAAAATCGGCGTCCGGCTCCGCATAGTCGGCATAGACCTGTTCGAGAGCCGCCAGCGCATCTACCGCTTCGCGCATGCCGTCCTCGACATTGCCGCGCACAGTTTTTTCGGGATCCAACTGCGGTTCCTGCGCTAGATAGCCGATCTTGATGCCCGGCATGGGTCGCGCCTCACCCTGAATATCGGTATCGAGTGCCGCCATAATTTTCAGTAGGGTGGACTTACCCGAGCCGTTTAGGCCGAGTACACCAATTTTGGCGCCGGGAAAAAACGATAGCGAAATATCCTTGAGGATCTGTCGTTTCGGGGGAACAATTTTACTCACCCGGTTCATGGTGTATACGTATTGTGCCATAAGCGTATTATTAGCCTCTATGAAAATAGCGCTGAAGTGATCTATACAATTGCCGAGCGCGCGCCGACGCGCGCTGTTAGACAAACCCTACAAGCTGTCATTCTATCCGAAAGCGCGCTGTTGTTGCAGTGCGCTGGCCAACAATCGCAGAATTGGTTGCGCGGTTGGCGGGCGTCGTGAGAATTTATCAAGTGCGGTTTCACAGCCGCTCTATGATGCGCTTTTACGACACCTTAATTAATGGCTATCGCGCGTCGCCGTGATCGGTATCAAAGGTTATGCCAGCATGCTGTTGAAGTCGCTCGATCAGCGCGTCGCCCATTGCCGTGGCAGGCGTCCAGAAGCCACCGGCGGTTTTTTCGCGCGGCGTTTCGAGCAGGCACAACGCCGATTGCGCAAGCATCTTTGCTGTGCTGCCATAGCCCGGGTCGCGATCGCCAGTAACCTGCACGCGTAGTTGGTTGCCAGTTTCGTCGGCACCGCATAGTCGAATATCAAAGCTGCCGCGCAGCTGTGCTTCGGGGCTCGGTCCCTCTCCGGGTGCTGGCAGTACCCAGCGTGTTAATAGCGCGCGCAACGGGTTAAAATACAGTCCGGCGAGCATCGCGCCAAGCCCCGCCGACATGCCGATGGCGGCCATTCGCCCGCGCAGGCCCGTACCGGTCAAGACACCCTCGTGATAGGCAAATACACTGCCGTAGTCTCGCTCGCCAATTGCGCTCGAGCGAAGTACCACCCGCGAATTGATCGCCTCCATAATAAACGGCGCTACCCAGGCGTTAAATGCCTCGTCATATACTGGCCCCTGCAGGCGGGTTTGCGGGATTCTGTCGACCCCAATTGCCGGACATAACTGATAGGGATCGAGCATCTCGCGGCGCAATCGGCGATCATTTTTAGCCGCCTTTATGGCCTCGATAACACTGGCGATAGTGCCGCCCGATGCACCGCCGCGCATCGATGCGACCCGCAGAGATATGGTATTGCAGTAATGCCCAAATTGGGCCATCGACCGGCCCTGCAAAAAGTGTACACCCAGATCTGACGGGATCGAATCAAAGCCGCAACAACTCACCAATCGCGCTCCGCTCGCCTCGGCGCGCACCTGATAGGTGTCGATCATGCGTCTGATCCAGTAAGCTTCGCCGGTGATATCGCAGTAGTCGGTGCCAGTTTCGGCGCAGGCAGCTACTAGGGGTTCGCCATACAGTGCATAGGGGCCGACGCTACTGACTACTACGCGGGTCGAACTGCAGAGTTTGTGTAGCGCGGCGTTATCGTTGGCGTTGGCGACAATGATTGGCAATGCGGCGGCGGGCGCGCCAAGGCGACTGCGCAGCTGCTCTAGCTTTGCAGCGGAGCGCCCGGCGATCGCCCATGTAATATGGGGCAAATTAGCCAGGTGTTCAACCAGATAGCGAGTCATAATATTGCCAACAAAACTGCTGGCACCGTAGACGATAAGGTCGTAATTTGTATTTGACATGGGCGATGTTCATTCATATTTAAAGTCCGTTTATGGTAACCTGTCAGGCTGTATGTTACCTATTTTATATTCATTTCGGCGCTGTCCATTTGCTATGCGTGCGCGCATGGCGTTGTGTTCTGCCCGCGTCGAAGTCGAGATTAGAGAGGTGCGCCTAGCTGATAAGCCACAGCAGTTCCTGCAGGTGTCGCCGCGCGGTACTGTGCCGGTTTTGCAAATAGACGATGGAAGGGTGTTGACCGAAAGTCTCGATATCATGTATTGGGCCCTCGCTCAGCACGATCCAAACTGCTGGCTGGGAAACGCGCCGTCGGTACCGCAAACGGCGCTGATTGCCGAGAATGACGCCTACTTTAAGGCCGATTTGGATCGCTATAAATATGCCGATCGACACCCACAAAAGCCGCAAGCTGGGTGGCGCGCAGACGCCGAGCGCTTTGTGGCGGTGCTCGAAGCGCTTTTGCAGGAGCGGGACTACCTGCTAGGCGCGCAGTGTTCGCTGGCGGATGTGGCGATTTTTCCTATGTTGCGACAATTTGCGGCGGTCGACAGCGAGTGGTTCGCGGCGGCGCCTTATCCGCGGCTAGCGAAGTGGTTACGAAGCTTTTTTGACGACGCTATCTTTATTGCATCGATGGATAAATTGCCCGTTTGGCGCGTCGGTGATGCGCCGCATCGCTTCCCGGCGTATAAAGCGCAGCCCGGTGGCGACTAGACCCCAGTAGCGCGGGCACAGACTGAATCCCTTCGCTAACAGCATTGTTGTGCTGAGGCTAAATTACCGATAAATCGGCGCGACAGTGCGTATTAAGGATCATTGATGTTTAATTTTTTTGAACGGCGGGTAGAGCCTTTTCCGCCGTATACTGCGCCGCAACCACCAGATGGATTATACGCTTTTTGCCGTTTTTATGCCCGCGGCTTTGAGCTTTGGCTTGGTTTAATGGCGCTACTGACTGCGTTGATGGCGATTTCTGAAGCGATGTTGTTTGGTATTCTCGGTCAGATTGTCGACTGGTTGGCACTGCGTGATCCAGCTACATTTGTCGAGCAGTCTTGGCCGCAGTTGGCGATCATGGCTGGGTTTATTTTGCTGGTCATTCCACTGTTGGTAGCAGCGCGTTCACTGGTAATCAATCAGACTCTGATGGGCGCGTTTCCGGCCCGCGTGCGCTGGCTAATGCATCGCTATTTGCTCAACCAAAGCTACGCCTATTTTCAAAATGAGTTCAGTGGCCGCATCGCCACCAAGGTTATGCAGACCTCGATCGCGGTCCGCGAAGTAGTTATGAAACTGCTCGACGTATTGCTATTTATTCAGGTTTACCTGATCACCACGCTGGTGCTGGTGGCGAGCGCCGACCCGAGACTCTGTGCACCACTGGTGGTGTGGTTATTGCTCTATATTTTGGTGCAGCGAACCTTTATTCCGCGAATGAAAAAAATTTCTATGCGCCAAGCCGACGCTCGCTCGCTGATGACCGGGCGCATTGTCGACAGCTACACGAACATCTTGACCCTCAAGTTGTTTTCCAATGACGGTCGCGAATCGGCTTATGTGAAGCAGGGGATGGGTGATTTTCTAGCCACCGTACACCCGCAAATGCGCCTCGCGACTCTGCTCAATATTTCGTTGTGGACGCTCAATGTACTGCTGATTTTTTCGATATCGACACTTGGCATTTGGCTGTGGTTACAAGACGCGGTGACCCCTGGTGCGATCGCAGTGGTGATTAGTTTGGCGATCCGTTTGACCGGTATGTCGCACTGGATTATGTGGGAGATTAGTAATTTATTTGAAAACCTTGGCGTGGTGCAGGACGGTATTAATTCGCTGTCGGTCGAGCAGGCGGTGCAAGATGTCGAGAATGCAAAACTTCTGATGGTCAGTCGTGGCGCGATTGACTATCGGCAGGTGAGTTTTGCCTACCACAGCGCCGCGACAGATTTTCGCGAGCCGGTGTTCGCCGATCTTAATCTACAAATTGCATCGGGTGAAAAAGTTGGTATTGTTGGGCGCAGCGGTGCCGGTAAGTCGACGCTGGTGAGCCTGCTAATGCGGTTTTACGATGTTCAACAGGGCGTTATCCTTATCGATGGCACCAGCATTGCCGATATCCAACAGGACAGTCTGCGCAGCAGCATCGCTCTGGTCACTCAGGATACCTCGCTGCTGCACCGCTCGGTGCGGGACAATATCCTCTTCGGTCGGCCCGACGCCAGCGAGGAGGAGATGCTCGCCGCTGCCGAGCAGGCACAGGCCCACGAATTTATTTTGCAGTTGCGCGATGTTGCCGGGCGCAGCGGGTATGATGCGCATGTTGGCGAGCGCGGTGTGACCTTGTCGGGTGGCCAACGACAGCGAATAGCGATTGCGCGCGTGTTGCTTAAAGATGCGCCTATTTTAGTGCTCGACGAGGCGACATCGGCGCTCGACTCGGAAGTCGAGGCGTCTATTCAGAAGAGTTTTAATCGTTTGATGAGCGGTAAAACCGTCATCGCAATCGCACATCGCCTGTCGACTATTGCCGCCATGGATCGCTTAATTGTGTTCGATCAAGGCGCCATCATCGAACAGGGCAATCATTCGCAGTTACTCGCCCTCGGAGGCGTATATGCGCAGTTATGGCAGCATCAATCAGGCGGGTTTTTGGGTTTTGAATAGGGAGTTTTTGACGCTTTGATTACACTTGCAGCAATCGATCTTCGACGCGGCCCCAAGGTGCTCTTGGAGGGTGCACACCTTGCTGTGCATCCTGGTCAGCACATTGGTATTATCGGTGCCAACGGCTGCGGCAAGTCCAGCCTATTTAAATTGTTGTTGGGCGAGTTGATTGCGGACGGTGGCAATCTGTCTATTCCCTCAGATTGGCGCATTGCCCATATGGCTCAGGAGGTGATGGAGGTATCGCGTAGCGCACTCGATTTTGTCCTTGACGGCGATACCGCAATGCGCGATACCGAGCGCGCTATCGCAGCTGCTGAGGCGGCCAACGACGATTACCGTCTAGCGCTATGTCTGGAAACCATGGACGGTATCGGCGGTTATGCCGCCGAACATCGCGGCGAGCAACTGTTGCACGGCCTCGGGTTTCAGCAGAGCGAGATGGCCCTGCCGGTGGCGAGCTTTTCTGGCGGTTGGCGGATCCGCTTAAATTTGGCGCAGGCGCTTATGAGTCCATCGGAGCTACTGTTGCTCGACGAGCCAACCAACCACCTCGATCTCGACGCCACTCTATGGCTCGAACAGTGGCTGCGGAGCTACTCGGGCGCGTTGTTAATTATTTCTCACGACCGCGATTTTTTAGATAACGTGGTCAAGCGTATTGTGCATATCGAGCAGCGCGGTTGCCATCTCTACAGCGGCGGTTATTCCAGTTTTGAACGAATTCGCGCAGAGCGGTTGGCATTGCAGCGCGCCAGCTACGCCAAGCAGCAACAGCGGCGGCGAGATGTCGAGGCGTTTGTCGAGCGGTTTCGCTATAAGGCTAGTAAGGCGCGTCAGGCGCAAAGTCGTTTAAAAGAATTGCAGCGCATGCAGGACAGCGCGCCGGCGCATGTCGACTCGCCATTTTACTTTAATTTTTCAGAACCCAAAAAAGTTACCAGTGCGCTCATCAGTTTGTCTGAGGTGCAGCTTGGCTATGCCGATAAAAATGTCTTACAGTCTGTCGATCTAGAGCTGCAGCCGGGAATGCGAATTGGCTTATTGGGGCCAAATGGCGCTGGTAAGTCGACTCTGATCAAGGGTTTGACCGGCGCGCTGGCGCTTAGCGGCGGATATCGCACCTGTGCCGAGGGCTTGCAGGTGGGGTACTTCTCTCAGCACCAGTTGCAGGCACTGGATCTCGAGGCCAGCCCGCTATTGCACTTGCAGCGGCTTACCCCAAAGGCCACCGAGCAGAGCATTCGCGATTTTTTAGGCGGCTTTGATTTTCATGGCGACAGTGCACTAACATCAGTTGCAACGTTTTCAGGTGGGGAAAAAGCGCGTTTGGCGCTGGCGATTGTTGTCTGGTTAAAGCCTAATCTGCTGCTGTTGGACGAGCCGACTAACCACCTCGATTTGGAGATGCGCCACGCGCTAACCATGGCCTTGCAGTCATACGCCGGTGCGTTGGTGGTGATATCTCACGACCGACATTTATTACGCAACACAGTCGATGAGCTCTATTTAGTCGCCGATGGGGGAGTGACGGCATTTGACGGTGATCTTGCCGATTACGAGCGCTGGGCAAAACAGTACCGACGCGATCCGCGCCCGTCGGAGGTGCTAGTCGAGCTGCCGCCGCCAGTCGATCGGCGCGCCGCTCGGCAGCTTGCTGCCGATGCGCGAATCCAGGTCGCGCCGTTGATGCGACGAGTAAAGCACTTAGAGGGTGAGATAGAAAAAACTCAGCGCCAATTGGTAGTCATTCAGTCACGCCTCTCCGAGCCATCTATATATAGCGAGCAAATGCGAGACGAGCTACGCCAAATTTTGCACGATCAAGGCTCATTAAAAGAGCAGAATCGCCAGCTCGAAGAGCAGTGGCTTGGTTTGCAGGAACAACTCGAAGGCGACGGTAAGGGCTAATTACCAAGATCATCTGGAGAGCCTCCATGGAGAGGCTATCTTGAATATGCCTCTTGCCGCTAGACTCGAGACGTATTTAAGTCGCTAGCGAGCTCCTACTAAGCTTGTTACACTCGGTATTATAAATCGCTTGATTGGGAGTGACAAAGTATGTTTGAAAAAAATAAAAATTCAGTTGATAACGGTCGCGAAGGTAACCAAGCTGCGGCAGGCGGCAGTCGCCCCGCAGTTATTGGACCCAGCGTCAAAATTATCGGTCAGATTAGTTGTGCCGAGGATTTGTTGGTCGAGGGATCGGTAGAGGGCAGTATCAGTTCCGAATTGCACGAGGTATTGATCGGTGTGACAGGTACATTAAAGGCCGATGTCAGGGCCCATGTGGTGATGGTCGAGGGTACGGTGCGCGGCGACATCACCGGTCTAGAAAAGGTCGTGGTGTGCAAGACCGGCAACGTGCTAGGCAATATAGATTCACCCCGCGTTACCCTCGAAGACGGGGCAAAATTTAAAGGCAGTATCGAAATGGATCCAGATGTACCCGCGGCGACGTTGATGGCAGCTAAAGCGTTTAAATCTGTGCCTTTACCGAAAGAGGACGTTAAGGCCGAGTGACGTTTATCACCGCGGATTCAGCTACAGATACTGCGCTGTTTAAAACGTGGTGGATAGTTTTAAGTCGGTGTACCCCGCATGGCTAAAATCCGCGGCGCGGGCATGCGCGACCCAACCCCCACGCTGGTCAGTTGTCATCTTCTTGGCGAAATGTGGCAAAACCGATCGCCGCAATCGTCGATGCGGGTGCTCGACGTCGGAAGTGCGGCCGCTTCGACGGTTAACTTTTTTAATCGTCACTTCAGCCGACAGAAGTGCTATCTAGCCTTTCCCGATCTCTACGCAGAGTCATTTGTCAGTGGGACACAACCGGATATAGTAAATAGCGATCTGGTAGCACTATTTAAAGCCGCACTCAATATAAAACCTGGCGTGAGCCTAGATATATGCTTGTTTTGGGATTTTTTTAGCTACCTTAGGCGACCTTATATCGCCGCAATGCTCGAGGCACTGGGACCCCATTTAAGTGCTACTACCCGTGGTTATTGCTTGGGATCGATGCACGCGGCGCAGATGCCGCATTACCACTATGGACTGGCGGATGCGAATAACATGACGCAGGTGCGGAGATTGGAATCGGTGATGCCGTTACATGGGCACACACAAAGCGAATTGGGAGGTCTGCTGAAACCGTTTGTGATCACCAAGAGTCGTCTGATGGACGAGGGTCGCTTGGAATGTTTGTTGTTCTATAAATCAGCCGCTGGCGTTGCGTCGAGCGGATCCGTGCCTCAATTCTGAGGGTCGCTGTTAGCCGCGCTGGTGACCGGCTGATGAAAACCCAAATTGCCCATCTCGATGCCGCGTCTAAAATCTATCATGTGCTTTTCCATCCAGCGCTCGGCCTCTTTTGGCTGGTTGTTGCAAATGGCATCAAACACCTTTTGATGTGCTACCAAAATCCGTTGGCCGGGCGACAGGGCGCGGATCACGGCTCCCCAAGCGGGATAAAAAAGATCGTTGAGAGGCGCTCGCGCTTGCAACAGGGCATAGTTGTGGGTCGCCGATGCCACTAGATTGTGGAACTCAATCTCGGCTTCGAGTAACCGCTTGTGGTCGTCGAGAACGGTCGCAGTGAGCTGCAAGTTTGCTGCGAGTCGTTGCTTATCGTCCGCAGTCGCCGAGGCACAGGCTAGCTTTCCAGCCAGCGGTTCGAGCCCCATTGCCACCTGCCATAACTCCTCAAAGGTCACCCTATGCATAAGCATGGCAGAGCTCACTGAGCGGCCGATAGTCGCAGTTTGCGGCAGAGTTACCACTAGGCGCTTGCGATCTGTGCGGCCGATGATGCCGCTGTCTTCGAGTAGTCTGATGGCTTCGCGTAGAGTCGAGCGGGTGACCCCAAACTGGTCAGCTAGTTCGAGTTCGGTTGGCAACATATCTCCGGCCTGTAATTCACCAGATAGGATAACCTGTCGAATTTTTTCGCTGACTGCGCGATAGGCGGGCTGCCGAGCTAACTTGCTGAAATTGTGATTGGCGGGCATGCAGGCCTCTAATACATCGGCGTTTCGATACGTTTGTTACGCCCATTATCGGATAGTTTTTTACAGCGAACCCACGTCGGATTCACGCAAAGTAACATACACCGAATATTGACATATTGTAGGACAATGGGTCAATATACATGACCAGTTTATTTTTAACTCTCTTTATCTTCAGGCACTGGTGTCTGCGTACCAGCAAGGATCTAAGCATGCCGTCACAGTCCCCCGCTCTAAAACAAAACTCTAACAGTGACGCTACGGTGTCTTCGACGCCGCTCAGGTTCGTTACCGCTGCATCGCTCTTCGATGGCCACGACGCCGCAATCAACGTGATGCGTCGGATGATTCAGGGTAACGGCGCCGAGGTTGTTCACCTCGGTCACAATCGCAGCGTCGACGACGTGGTGCGCGCAGCGATTCAAGAGGACGCCGATGCGATCGCTATCAGCTCTTACCAGGGCGGGCACATGGAGTACTTTCGCTTCATGTTGCAGCGTTTAAAAGAAAACAACGCTAGCCATATTAAGATTTTTGGCGGTGGCGGCGGCACAATTACACTTGACGAAATCGCCCAGTTGGAAGCCGAGGGTGTGGAGAAGATATACCACCCGACTCACGGTATGAAGATGGGTTTGGTGGGTATGATAGAAGATCTGGTGGCGCGCGCGCGCGAGCATCGGGTAGACGGATTTCAGCCGCCTGAAGTGAGTAAAGATAGCGACATCTCGGTGGCCCAGATGATTTCTATGATCGAGGAGGGCGGTCTCGATGATAGCGAATTGTCGCGCTTAAAAAAGACTTGGCACTTAAAAGCCGGCGAGACCCCTGTGTTGGGTATTACTGGCACCGGTGGCGCTGGAAAAAGTAGCAGTGTCGACGAAATACTTGGGCGCTTTTTGCAGCAGCGTCCAGATATGCGGATTGCAGTACTAGCGGTCGATCCAACGCGACGACGCACAGGTGGAGCCCTTCTTGGAGATCGTATTCGCATGAATATATTGTCCTCAAACAATATTTACATGCGCTCTATCGCCACCCGACGGCAGCATTTAGCAACCAGCGAAATGCTCGGCGATATCACCTTATTTCTTAAGTCACTAGCCTACGACTTAATATTGGTTGAAACCGCTGGTATCGGCCAGTCAGATTCGGAGATTGTCGATTTGGTCGATTTTTCTCTTTACATCATGACCAGTGATTATGGTGCGGCTAGCCAACTCGAAAAAATCGATATGATCGATTATGCGGATATGGTCATTCTCAATAAATACGACCGCCGCGGCGCCGAAGACGCCTTGCGCGATATTCGCAAGCAGTGGCAGCGTAACCACAATGCCTTTGACGTTGCGGCTGAAGACGTGCCGGTCTACCCGACTATTGCCAGTCAGTTTAACGATCCCGGAGTCAATCATGCGTTTCGCAATCTGTGTCGCTTAATGGTTCAGCGCAACGGATTGGATAGCTCGGTTTGGCAGGCCGAATCGCCACTCTTATTAGACAATGCGGGGGTTGAAATCGAGCCAAAATCGGCGGCGCTGATTCCCGGCAGTCGAATTCGCTATCTCGCCGAGATCAGCGAGCAGGCACGGGCGATCAAAGCCAATAATGCGTTACAAGCCAAGGCTGCGTCCAAGGCCTATCAACAGTTCTGTGCGCTCGAAGTGATTGGCGACGCTGCGCTACCTGAGGCGCTGGAGGCCTTTCCGGTGGCTGCGCTCAACGATCCAGCGGAGGATGGCACTCTGCGCGCATTGCGTCAGGCATACCAACATACCCTGGCCGAACTAAATGGTGAATCAATCCGCTTGTTGCAGGAGTGGCCGCAGCGCAAAGCCGGTGTCGAAAGCGATCAATACAGCTATCAAGTGCGTGGCAAAGATATTACTGGCAGCAACCGGGTAAAATCGTTGAGTGGTCTTCAGATTCCGAAAATAGCGGCGCCACAGTATGCCGATTGGGGTGAGCAGTTGACCTTCCTCTTGGCAGAAAACTTACCCGGTGGGTACCCCTACACGGCCGGTGTTTTTCCCTATCGGCGAGCGGGCGAGGACCCAACTCGGATGTTTGCTGGCGAGGGCACGCCAGAGCGAACCAACCGGCGTTTCCACTACCTCTCTAAAGGGCAGCCTGCGACGCGCTTGTCGACCGCTTTCGACTCGGTCACACTGTACGGCTCGGATCCCGATGTGCGTCTCGATATTTGGGGGAAGATTGGTAATTCTGGGGTTAGTATTGCAACCCTCGACGATATGAAAAAACTCTTTTCTGGTTTTGATCTGTGTGCACCATCGACCTCGGTGTCGATGACCATCAATGGCCCGGCGCCGATGATACTGGCATTTTTTATGAACGCTGCAATCGATCAGCAGATCGAGGTCTACCTAAAGGAAAACAATTTGTGGGAGGCTGCAAAAGTCAAAATCGACAGTTTCTACACCGAACACGTCAGACCGGCCTACGATGGCGAGGTGCCAGACACTCATAACGGTCTGGGGCTTGGCCTATTGGGTATCAGTGGTGATCAGTTAGTGGATGCTGAAATCTATGCCGAGATTCGCAAACGGACGTTGAGTTCGGTGCGTGGCACCGTTCAAGCGGATATCTTAAAAGAGGATCAGGCGCAAAATACCTGTATCTTTTCGACTAATTTTGCTTTGCAGATGATGGGTGACATGCAGTCGTTCTTTATCGATAACAAAGTGCGCAACTATTATAGCGTTTCGGTCAGTGGCTATCACATTGCCGAGGCTGGAGCTAATCCGATTTCGCAGTTAGCGTTCACTCTTTCGAACGGTTTCACGCTGGTTGAATACTATTTGTCGCGCGGTATGAAGGTCGATGACTTTGTGCCGAATTTCAGTTTTTTCTTCTCCAACGGTATGGATCCCGAATATACCGTTATGGGTCGGGTAGCGCGCAGAATCTGGGCGCGAGCGATGAAAGAGCGCTATGGCGCGGGCCCGCGAAGTCAGATGCTAAAATATCACATCCAGACCTCCGGCCGCAGCTTGCACGCCCAGGAAATGAGTTTCAACGATATTCGCACCACATTGCAGGCGCTGTACGCCATTTTTGACAATACCAACAGCTTACACACCAATGCTTACGATGAGGCTATAACCACGCCAACCGAGGAGTCGGTGCGTCGGGCGGTAGCCATTCAGCTGATCATCAATCGCGAGTTTGGCCTGAATTTCTGTGAGAATCCTTGGCAGGGGTCATTTATTGTCGAACAATTAACCGATATGGTCGAGACTGCTGTCTATGAGGAGTTTGAGAAGATTTCTGAGCGCGGCGGTGTGCTCGGTGCTATGGATACTATGTATCAGCGCGGCAAGATTCAAGAGGAGAGCATGTACTACGAGCACAAAAAACACGATGGCAGTTTGCCGTTGATAGGTGTCAATACCTTTCTACCAGAGGCCGGTTCCGAGGAGGTCATCGAAGGTCGCGAGTTGGCGCGCTCTGGCGACGATGAGAAGCAGATGCAGGTAGATAATGTTGCCGATTGTCAACTGCGTAATCGCGATCAACACGCTGCTGCGGTTGTGCAGTTACAGTCTGCAGCCCTCAACCGCGAAAATATCTTTACCGAACTTATGCAGGCTTCCAAATACTGCACGCTCGGACAGATGAGTCAGGCTCTGTACAGTGTCGGCGGGCTATATCGTAGAAACATGTAGCTGCGGATGACCGATTATAGTGTCGCGGCTTCGCATTTTGACGCTATATGGCTACACTACGCGCAGATGTCGAGATTATTGGAGCGTGCCGTGCAAAAAGCAATTATTGTTGGAGCCAGTTCTGGCATAGGCTGGGAGCTTGCGATTCAGCTGGCCGACGCTGGCTATCAACTAGGTTTGATGGCGAGACGCGAGGATCGCCTGCACGAGCTTGCCGAAAAACTTCCCGGAACCCATTGGGTACAATACGCAGATGTTACTATGTGCGAGGATTCTCAACAGCATTTGCAGGACCTAATCGAGCGCATGAACGGCGTTGACATGGTGGTATTGAACTCCGGTGTAGGCATTCTAGAGGGTCGCCTCGAGTGGGACAATCAGCGCACTATGATAGATGTTAATGTGCGTGGATTTTGTGCCTTAGCGGTAGTTGCCATGCAACATTTCGAAAATGTTGGCACTGGCCATCTGGTGGGTATTTCATCGCTTGCGGCACATGTCTCAGGTGCCTCCATGCCCACTTATCATGCCTCTAAAGCATTTGTCACGAGCTACTTAAACGGTCTTAGAGGGCGCGTTGAGCGCCGCAAAGCGCCAATTACCATAACCGTTGTTGAACCCGGTTTTGTGCGCACTCCGATGGTGCTCGGCTCGCCACCGTGGATGGCGTCAGTCGATCGCGCAGTGCAGCAGATGATGACGGCTATTGTGCGTAAGAAAGCGCATGTCTTTATTACGCGTCGCTGGCGGTTGGTCGCTTGGATGGCCTATCTGATGCCGACCACTTGGCTGGCAAAACGCTTTTAATTACCGTACTAGATACTTAATGGTAGTCATTAGAGCGTTTTTTTGAGCTCGAGCGTGTGCCGTAATGGGTCTGGTGGCGCGAGGAAAAGAGCCCTGAACGGGTTTGATGTTCAGCCGAGTATTCGATGCTGACAAACGTATTTTATTTCGCTGTGCTCCGCGCGATGCGCGTTTGATCGTCCACATAGACGAGTACTTATTGGCGCTTAGCGGCCACAGGTTAGTCATCCAACTTACCCGCTCATTACTTTGGAGAGTGCTGCATGATTCCAAGAACCTTGTACGATTCCGATCACCAAATATTCCGCGATTCGGTGCGAAAGTTGATTGAAAACGAGGCGCTGCCGCGGCATGCGGAGTGGGAGAAAGCTGGCTGTGTGAGCCGCGATATCTGGCTACAGGCGGGGTCGCAGGGATTTTTATGCCCGATGGTACCTGAGAAGTACGGTGGCGTCGGCGGCGACTTTCGGTTCAATGCGATTGTCGGTGAGGAAATTGGTCGCGCGGGTGCCTCTGGCTTAGGATGGACGCTACATTCAGATATTGCAGTGCCCTATGTGGTGCGCTACGGCTCCGAGGCACAAAAGAAAAAATATCTACCGAAGTGTATTTCAGGCGAACTGATCATGGCTATTGCGATGACCGAACCGGGTACGGGGTCAGATTTACAAGCTATCACCACGACTGCGGTTAGGCACGGCGATGAGTATATTTTAAATGGTTCGAAGACCTTTATTACCAACGGTATTATGAGTGATCTAGTGATTGTCGTGGCGAAAACCGACCCCGCTGCGGGCGGCAAGGGCATCAGCCTATTTTTAGTCGAGGCCGGCTTGGACGGCTTCAGTAAAGGCCAGAATTTGGAAAAGTTGGGCATGAAAGCACAGGATACCGCCGAGCTTTTTTTCCAAGATGTGCGTGTTCCTGCCGAAAATTTACTCGGAGAAGAGGGCCGTGGCTTTATCTATTTGATGCAGGATTTGCCGCAGGAGCGCTTATCGGTGGCGGTTAGTGGCATGGGCACATGCAAGGTACTGATCGAGCAAACCGTGACTTACACGCAGCAGCGCAAGGCGTTTGGTAGCAATGTGGCAGCGTTTCAGAACACTCAGTTTAAACTCGCCGAGTTGGATACCGAGGTGACTTCGGCGGAGGTCTTTGTCGATCGCTGCACCGAGCTGTTAATCGCCGATCAACTTGATACCGTGACGGCTTCGAAGGCCAAATTACTGGTCACTGACCTGCAGTGTCGGGTTGCCGATGAGTGCCTGCAATTGCATGGCGGCTGGGGCTATATGTGGGATTACCAAGTGTGTAGGGCATTTGCCGATTCGCGGGTGCAACGCATTTACGCCGGCAGTAATGAAATTATGAAGCTGATTATTGCCCGCGGTCTGTTTAAGTAGGGCATCCAGTCAAAACGCCGGTTTAGTCGCGGTAACTGGGGTCGATTTTATGGATTATGCGTTGTAGCGCGTTAAACTCAAGTTCGCCGGATGGCTTATCCAGGCTCTGAATCTTGTATACTTGCTCGGATTTATCCAGTAAATCCTTGGGGATAGGCGTGATGTCTTTACCGCAGGCATCGGTGGTTATTTGAACTTCGCAAGCGCGCTGGAGCGCCCAGAGGTTCTGATATGCCTCGGGGATGGAACGGCCACAACTCAGAAGGCCATGATTGCGTAAATTCAACAAATTTTTGTCGTTGAAATTGGCGATTAGACGCTGTTTTTCGTCGTTTAGAACGGTGATACCTTCGAATGCATGGTCGGCTATTTGCCCTCGCAGCAGTGCTGAATAAAAGTTTTCGTGGCGCAGCAAGCCGTCGACTTGGGAGGCAACTGCCATACCGGCATCGGTGTGGGCGATTCAGTGGACGTCACACCGGGCTCCGCGTACAGCTGTGTGGATAAGCATACCAGCCGGGTTTGCCGCATACTGAGTTTCCTCGGCGATCTGCCCGTCGATGTCGACTTTGACCAGGTTGGATGCGCATACCTGGCTAAAGTGCAGGCCATAAGGGTTGATTAAAAAGTGCGCCTGTTCGCCGGGTAGTTTAACCGTGATATGGTTGTATATCGACTCGGTCCAGCCGAGGTAGTTAAATATGCGATAGCAGGCGGCGAGCTGCACCCGCAGATTTTTTTCAGCTTCTAGCATTATCTGGCCCTCTTGACAAATTGACTCAATATCACGATGCGTTGACCATTGACGCGACCCTCGATCTGTCGATGATTATTGGCAACCAGAGAGATATTGCGCACCAGTGTGCCGCGCTTGGCGGTAAAGCCGGCGCCCTTTACCTCGAGGTTTTTACTCAGTATCACCCGATCGCCGTCAGCCAGCGCCGCGCCGTTGGCGTCCTGATGAGCCGGCTCGGCTGGGCTCTCAGTAGTTGTTTGTTGCGCCCACTCGAGGGTACTGTCATCTAAGTAGAGTACTTCGAGCGCCTCGCGGCACCAGTCGACGTGGGTCAGAGCGCTTAATATACGCCAAGCTTGAGCCTGCACTGCGGGCACCTGACTCCACATGCTGTTATTGAGGCAGAGCCAATAAGTGCTGTCGAGTGGCTGGCCAGCGCTTAGCTGCACACGGCACTGCGCGCAAAGCAACATGGCAAAGTCGATACTCTCACTGCGCTGTGGCGTGATCCAATACAATTCCAGCGGTTGTGGTTTAGCACAGAGTTCACAGTTGGATGCGCAGCGCTGGTGTAGTTGTTGTCTTATGTCCGCGAGAACTCCTAGCGTTCAACCGAAACACTCACTAACATGATGACATATTACGTCTCGCAAAACAGACTTGAATCATCACAGCCAGTTCGTATAGTGCTGCGAGAACCGGCCGCATTTGGGTGAAGGTCCCTTACGCTCGCGAACTTTGGTCGGTTAATGCGCGGATAGCGCATCCGCCGCCGCCCATCCCGAGACGACTGCGCCCTCGACGCGCGGGCCTGCAAAGGCATCTCCAGCGAGTACTAATTTAGGACTGTCGGTAATCATTAGGCAGGCTTGCCGGTCGACTCGACTGGGTTTGCTGTAACGCCAACCGTGCACCTGATAGTCGATCACCGAGGCCTGCAACCAAGGTTTGGCCGCATTGATAATATGTTTGCCTACGGTGTCGCGAGGCGCGTCGATATGCTCTGCGCTAAAACTGGCACTGGCGTGAAGAGTAACTGCTGGCAGTGCTGACACGCCCTTTTGCTGGTTATCGCTAATCCAGTCGAGAATGCCGTCTTGCGGGGCCAAAGCGCCTGGTGCGGGGATCATGCTAGGCCCGTCGAGCACCGCCATCACCGCAATGCAAGCGTCATATTTAAGCCGCTCCAAACGCTGGCGATGGTCTGCCGATAGCGCAATAGCGCCGCTGTAGATAAGCGCCAGCGATTGCGGTACAGGCGCGGTTAATAGCACTGCGCTGGCGCTAATACTGTCACCATTGTCCAAACTGGCATGCCAGTTTTCGCCAGATTGGCATAGCTCGATGACCTCAGTGGTCGAGCATACCTCGATGCCGCGCGCGAGGTCTTTCGCCAGTGCTGTCATGCTCGGCACACCGCGCCAGCGCGGATGTGCCCGCGGTTGCCCCGGATAACTCCGATACCACTCCGCAGCGACACCGGTGGCTACCCAGCGCTCTACCTGAGCGATAAATCGCGGGTCGCGGGCGGTCATAAACTGGGCACCATGGTCGAAATTTG
>JAPKCN010000141.1 GCA_028822945.1 Porticoccaceae bacterium
GATATTTGTGCAGGATCATACCCGTCTAGTTCCAGATATCTCGGCGTGGCATAAGCTCCATTCCAGACATATCCTTCGGAATCCTCCGAGACGGTTAAACCGTTGACCGATTGCCAATCACCGCCCCGATCTGTGTACGCATACCCGATTATGTTGCCGTTATCTACTTGTATTGCGCCGCCGCCAGCAAATGCAAATTGTTGGTTTGATCCTTGAGTATTACTTTGATTAATGAAGAACGCATCTCGGATGTTGGTGGTGCCGTCAAGGGCATACGCTAAACCAGATCCTATCGTTCGCGCGGTAAAAACGCCCGATAGGTTGACTTCGCCGCCGATATCACACGCGATGTGACGCCTAGAGGCGTTTCCGAATGCGGTAATTCCAAAAGTTAGCCTAAAATCACCAAAGTCTATTACAGGTAACAGCCTGTTTACATCGCCGCCGTTTATTGTTCTGTTTGTTGAAACCGTAAATTTCCCGCCACTTGGCACGGATATTTGCGATGCCGAATTGTTTATTGTGTCAGTTGGCGAATTTCTAAATTGTATTTTCTCTGTCCATCCATTCATGGTCAGATCACCGCTGACTACTAGCCGTCTCCCATTTAAAATATAGGTATTGCCTTCGAGCGTGACGCCGCCAATACCGACCATTCCGCTTAGATTGGCGTCTGTGCCGGTTTGGATGACAGAGCTACCCGATAAACTAAAACTCATGTTATATACTCCAGTGTTTCTCGGTCAGCCCAAGCGCCAGTCGCGCTTGTTCTCGCAAGATCTGTGCGGTCATACCGATTGATTTTACTGCCAAGATCAAAATAAATGTATCGGGGCGTTGCGACAGTGGCGCTTGCGGTTATGAACGATCCGTTCAAGCCGTGTGCTGTATTGCCGGTTGCATCTGCAATATACAAATCGAAACCACCGCCGGTGCGTACGGCGTATATCGCATCTTTTTCAAGTATCTCTGGTAATTCCGAAACGACTTTGTAAAAATTTACCATGCCGCCGTGTCCCAAGCGATTTTTGGGGCCGCGCCGTTATATGTTAAATTGCCATTTGCGTCCTGTCCGATCAGGCCCAGTTCGGTGCTGTTGGAATGTGAATGACGCTTGGCTACGGCGTCATCCAGATCTGCAGCCGTGCTTGTTGGCTTGCCGGTTAGATTGGCCCAACTCAGCGTAACGTCCAAACTTTCAGCCTCGGAAATTTTAGTCCACGAAGCGTCTGATTGGCGATAGGCATAGGTCGCGGCCCCACTGTTAACCGTGCTATCAGCAGAGGCATCAAGCACCAAGACCATTGCATTTGTGGATAGCGACATTGCGTCTCGTGCTGTGATATCATCCACAATCTCAAGCGTACCTAGCTTATCGATATCCGCTTTAATTAGCGCGGCAACGTCCGACGGGTTTAACAACCGGCGCACTGTGCTGGCGGCTGTGCCAGTAACATAAATTTCCAAATGATTAGCGCCAGAAGCCACCAGGTAAAACGCATTTGCGACGAGTGGTGTAGGCAACTCAGTGACTTTATGAACCGAATATATTGTCATTTTTTACCAATCTGTTGTTGCGAGACGCGGTGGCGGAGAGAAAATCCCACCGTCGCTGCCCGTCGTGAGTTGATTTTCGGGGTCTGAGGATATTGTCGCGGCGCTGCCAGTTTCGCCATCTGGCCCTTGCGGTCCAGCTGCTACAACCTCAACAATCGTGCCGATCTGCTCAACGACCTCAACAACCGTGCTGTCGCAATTAATCATCATTTGGCACCCGATCAATTTTCAGATTGCCGCGCAGAATAATGTGCTGTGCAGCCCCAGCCCGATATTCAATCGAATAGTTTACCCAAGAGCATTTCCCAATCTCGCGCGTATCAGCAACCGAAATTGGAATCAAAATCTCCCCGGTGGCACTGTCCCAAGTGATCGTTGGTGAGGCCACACCAAGCACAGTTTTGGACCCATCATTGGCGACAAAATGCAGTGTCGCACTGCTAAGATCAATGATCCCGCCAGCGCTGTCTTTATACCGCAACGCCAAGCCACTCGGGTGTTGCACTGTCCCGGACGTGCCGGGGATAATTGTAAAATCATATGTCATTACGGGATCCTAACCGTGCAGGGTTCAGGGCAGATTATCCAATCGCTCGGTGGTTGTTTAGCCTGCGCCAGAAGCGCTATTTCTGCCGCATCCCGCTTACTCAGGTCGCCCGCTTGCACCGCAGCTCGGACAGTCAAAATCTCAGCGTGACAGGTTGCCAAGTCATCGCTAAATTATCCTGAATTTTCTGTAATCCAGTTTGATTTATTGCCGTTTTGAGTTGAGTTTTAGCCGATTCAAACACGATATCCACAATCGTTTTCATCAGTGTGTACAGCCTTGAGCGCATTAAGATAGTCGCCACCGCTGCATCCAGCGACCCGTATTTAATTTTATCTTTGGTGAGAATGATTGGCTTGGTCCCGCCCGATGTTTTGACCAAGCGAGCGGCGACAACCTTAGCGTCCCAGCTTGCAACCTCTGTGGTGCTGGGGTTGCGAGCTATTTTCTGCAAAACCTGCTCTTTGCACCTGTAGCAGTTGCTAATCGCATCCTCCAGAACGCCATCATAAATCGCCTCAGGATTCGGGTTTTCGATAATAATTTTCAGATTATTCCGCGTATGGTGCTGCTGACCGGAACACAGGCGAGCAACGGACTGCTGGACGTGTGGGCGCAGATCTACCTACTGGATCGCGGCGCGCGGCTCGACCGGACGTTTGGCGGATACAAGGCAAAATACTTCGAGGCAGATTATATGGGCTATAATTTCAGCCTGAAATCCGGCGCCGCAGATCGTATCTACAACACGCTTGA
This sequence comes from Porticoccaceae bacterium, assembly GCA_028822945.1. GTDB lineage: Bacteria > Pseudomonadota > Gammaproteobacteria > Pseudomonadales > Porticoccaceae > TMED48. The sequence goes on from JAPKCN010000141.1 coordinate 2,861, forward strand.
CGGGCTTTGCCTGACGCTGAGCGCCACCGACTATCTGGAACTGCCCGAGCGGATAGACCGCATCCACCACGTTGAGCTGCCGGGGGTCGCGAGGACGTTCTATGCCGAGCTGGAGCGGGAGTTTATCGCCGAGACGGCGACGGATACTGTCGAGGTCCTGAGCGCCACGACGCTGAGCAACAAGTTGCTGCAGAACGCAAACGGCGCGGTTTACACCGGCGACGCCAAGGACTGGACACCGGTACATGACGTCAAACTGGACGCGTTGGAGCCGATTGTCGCCGAGAGCGCCGGCAGCCCGTTTCTGGTCGCGGTCAACTACAAAACTGACACGATCCGCAACCGCTTTCCGCAGGCCGTTGAACTGGGCCGGGATCCCGCGCAAATCGACGCGTGGAACCGGGGCGAGATACCAATGCTGCTGGCGCACCCCGCCTCGGCTGGCCGCGGGCTCAATCTGCAGGCAGGCGGGCATGTGCTGGTCTGGTTCGGCCTCAACTGGTCGCTGGAGCTGTATCAGCAAATGAACGCCCGGCTGCTGCGCCAGGGGCAGACCAGACCGGTGATGATCCACCATCTGGTTGCGGAAGGCACGGTGGACGAGACAGTTCTCGCCGCGCTTGAGCGGAAGGATATCGGCCAAAGGGCGCTCTTGTCGGCGCTAACAGCCGACATCTTGAGCATGCAAAAGGTGGCAGCATGACCCGTGCAACTGGCTTTGACGTGTGGGTCAACCATGCCGGCGCGGCCATTATAATCGTATTTCTGGCCCACGGGGTCGCCACCTCGATCCGGCTGATCTGGCTGGCCGCAGAACTGAGGTAAACCGATGCGTGATTATAAAAACCCGTATTTCAAAATTAGGATAGACAAATGTCAGATGTTCCACAATTTTTTAGGATCAACGACAGCTGCCGTAATCTGCGCGGTAAGCTGCTCTTGGGTGAACGTGTCAGGAGTCGCTTTTGGGTCGCCCTCTTGGGCGTTGTTGTCTTCGGCCATTGTATACCGCTGGTAAATGGATGCAGGCCCGGCCTGCGGTTAAAGCCCCGCTAAAAGCGAGGCAGGATCATCTGAAATATTGGGGGTTGGTTAACTGAAAGCGCCTGACGGCATCTCCTGCTGTATCGCGTCAATAAATTCCTGAGGCGCTTTTGCTTCAATGCCGTTAGATCCAACCCAGAACATAAAACTGAATGCGTGTTTTGGCACACCATTGTACGCTATGTTCGTGCCGTGAAAAGCATTGTAAGCTGCTATCGTTTCCGCGCGCTGCTTAGCGTTTATTTCATGGGTGGTCGCCATCAAGAAATCCCTTTCACTATCTTTCTTATGCCTTTGACTGTTTCCGGTGCCATAGATCTTAACAGATACCGGTAAAAATTACTGCCGTCGATTATATGTCCTTCAAATGCGTTCGTAAAAACCTCGGCAGTATGGCCTATCGTAATGCCATCCCCGAGGCTTGGGAACTTTTCATAATACGCGTGTTCATGCCCGTCACCTTTCGCGTTGTTAGTGATCGACCCAAGGAAATCTGACATATCGTTATTTCACTTCCGCTGTAATGCATGGGGACTGTTAGGGTCATTTGCAACCTTGGCTGTGGCGCTGTAAAAGTTCATAAAAGACGGCCGATGGCATCTAACTCGCGCCGTTTTACTGGTGCTCTATTCTGGACAAAGACGCGGTGATATCCTGAGTATGACGTTTCAAGACGTAAGGGGTGAAATATGGGAGAATACCCAAGGGAAAACGGACAATAAAGTGCCAGTATATCTGCACCCCATCGCCATTGATATCATAAAGGATGAATGGCGATGGGGTATAGCAAATGACAAATTGGACTATACACGTCCGATACTGCGCAACAGCCGTAACCAACCTTGGAAATCCGGCTTCGGGGCCAGTTTTGCCACCGAGATGAAGCGGCTCAATTTGTACGGATTAAACCCGCGTTTAGTGTACCATGGGCTGAGAACGACGAACGCCACCCTAATTGCCTCAGCGGTGGCGCAAGACCCAGAAAGGTTTGGCGGTATTGAGCTGGTGCAAAGCCTGCTTGGGCATCATTCAAAGAGCATGGCAGCGCATTATAGCCGTAGAGCAAAACAGGAAAATATAAACACGGATTCGGTGGTTTTATTACCTGATTTTGGGAAACACTAATTTAGATTGGGAAACAATACGAATTCATTATTTTCCAGGCCTACGACAAGGTATTGATATTATGGAATTTAATGGTGGGTGATGAGAGACTCGAACTCCCGACATCTTCGGTGTAAACGAA
>JAPKCN010000009.1 GCA_028822945.1 Porticoccaceae bacterium
GTGCGACTTAGACGTATGTCTGGATAGTGGTTGCGATGCATCTTTAGGCATAATTGTGTTACTCGTAATCAGATTGTTCACCAAGTGCGCAATATTTGTGGAGACTTTTTTGCCTGCTAACTAGCATGCTGTATTTATAGTTCTAACGCAGTCTTTTTGCATAATATACCAGCTCCCGATTGCCAAGTTGGTCGCGATGAGAGCCCCTTTTTAGAAACGTCATACCGAGTTTGTTCATTATCTTAATTGAGGCACCATTTTCTCTAAGCGTAAGCCCCGAGATTATTTGCACTTCAGTTTTTTTATTAAGCGCTTTGATAACTGCTTTTGCGGCTTCGGTAGAATAACCGGAGCCCCATGATGACCTTTTGAATCTCCATCCGATCTCTAGATTATGCCACTGCGGACTCGAGCTAAAGAAATCCATCGGCCGAACTAGAATCCAACCGATACCCGTATTCTCCAGAGATCCTTGAGCGGCCCTGATACTTACTTTCCATTGGCCCCAACCGCGGTCTTTGTTGGCGTAACTTTTAAGGCGAGGAATAGCAACGCTATGAATTTTTTTTCATACTGGTGGGGGAGCCACCGTTAATGTAGCGCATCACTGCAACATCCTGATCGATTTCAAACAGAAAATTGGCGTCGTCACGGGTTATAAATTGATAATGTAATCGCTCAGAGCACTCAACATGCATTTAAATACCTAAGAATTAAGTTTTTCTCCAATTACCTCCGATTCACATACCGTTAATGAGAAAGGTAAATGGTTAGAATTCGAAGAGGTTTCTGTGAATATCTCAATAGCTATCTGTAAAACCTCCATCTTAGCGCAGCGCAGCGCAGATTAAAGTAGTTACCTGATGAACCACAGTATTGCTCCTTGTTAAAAAGATACGGCCAACTTATCGACTCGCGAATTACTACTCAAGTCGGTTAGTCGCATTTTTTACCTTGACCAGTCACTTAAAGACCCCAGCGCTGGGCTTACTTTAATAACTATCACCTACACAGCCTCGAGCTGTTGCTGAATCCATAACCTGACTGACTCCTCGAGAATTTCTAGCGGCATGGCGCCATTCATCAGCACCATTTCGTGAAACTTGCGTAAATCAAAGTCCTCACCCAATTGCGATTCGGCTTCGCCGCGCAATTTGAGTAGCGCGAATTGACCGAGTTTATAGGCGGTCGCCTGCCCCGGCCAGACTACATAGCGCTCGATTTCACGGATCACCTCGGCTTCGGTCATACCAGTTTTAGACAGCATATAGTCTATTGCCCGCCCGCGACTCCAGCGTTTGTCGTGTAAGCCCGCGTCGACCACGAAGCGCACCGAGCGAAACATCTCCGCCTGCAATCGTCTCAGGTCACCCAATGGATCGTCTTGATAGACGGCCATATCGGTCATTGCGATTCGCTCGGCATACAGCGCCCAGCCCTCGGTTTAGACATTAAACGGACTCAGCTTGCGAACCAGTGGCACACCCTCCATTAGTTGCGTTGCCGACAGCTGAAAGTGATGTCTGGGGGCACCCTCGTGGTACATCAATGTTGTTAGAGTCCAGCGTGGATTGTCGCGGGTATTCTTTTGATTGATATAGAAGAGGGCCGGCGTCGAACCGTGTAGAGTCGGCGGCATGTAATAGCCGCCTGGCGCAGAGTCCTCTGCATATTTAGGCACTCGCATAGTGTCTAAGGGCTGCGGTGGAATGGTAATGAAGTATTCCCCGATTTTAGCCATCAATTGGTCATTAACGGCGTTCAAATAGTCGATTTGGGCGCTTCTACCAGCCGCGGTGTTGCCGAAATTATGCTCTGGCAGCTGCATAAGATGGCGAGTTCTGTCGAGAATTGTCCCATCAACGAGCCCTTGGTCACGCAGGATTTGTTGCATTTGTTGCTCTATACAAGCCACTTTTACTAGGCCGAGCAGGTGGGTTTCATCCGCCGTCAAACTGGTAAAGGTATTGGAGCGAAGCTTTAACTGATAAATATTGTCACCATTTGGCAGGCGCCAGATACCGGCGTTGTGATTACTTATGGGCCGCAGTTTTTCAAACACTGCGATCATCTCGGCATATGGGGGCAAGATGATGGTGGCGACAACATTTTCGGCTTCGACGCTGAGTGCAACCTTTTGGCTGGCGTCGATGTCTTTTAATTCCTCTAATTTATCGACAAATGTGACCACTAACGGATTATCTTTCGCGCCACCGCGGGTAAATGCCCGCATGCCAATGATGGCCTTTTCAATGATAAAGTCGAGGGGTACAACGCCGTGATCACGATCGTCTATCACGCAAACTTTAACCTCCGCGATCACACGAGCGAATTCGTGCAACCGTGCGATGTAGTTTTCGATACTGTTGCGGTCGATAATGACATGACTGTCGGTCAAAAAAATTGGTAGAATTAACTATCGGCCCGGATATTTGGTTGACGCGATGGTCGCTATACCTTTCGCCCGTCATACGGATTAGATCATCCCATAACTAGGCGCCAATTTTTCAGTTGAGCAATACTCGCTCACTCAAACCCTCGGGGCCGTAACGATCGAGCCCGAGGCGGTTATTGATGAAAAGTTGTAAAAACTCTTGTTAGCTCTGCGCGGTATAAGAATGGAGTTTGTGGATGTGGAAATCCAGCAGAGAGTTATCGATTATGCCGATATTGGTGACTAATTCAGGCGACCGCAGAGCCACTTGCACACTGACTTTATTGAAGTAATTATTTAACCCCACAGACGATCCCCAGAACCACATGTAGGTGCCTCCGATCGCGGCAATAACGGCAACAGCTGTAATTTTTAGAAGCATTTTTATGCGCATGATAATTGTTGCTTTTTGTTCCAGAACAACGCTCAAATCTCAGTTACTCGACAGTCAAGAGCCGTCGTTGGCGCTCGGAAGATATTTGCGCGCTAGCGCATAAATTATTAATCCGGTTAATAGGGCGCCTGAAGCCTGCGCCAACTCGCCGTTGACCATACTGTGAGCGCCCTGTGCTTGAGCTTGAAAATCCATATCCCAGCGCGCAGCTAAATAGTTAGTCAAATAGCCAAAGGCAAAGCCGACTCCGATCACACTAGTCAGATAGGCGGCCAGCGCGCGATTGCCCAATTCGGTTTTGACCAAACCCATAGTGGCGATGTTGGTGGCTGGACCGACCAGCATAAATACCAAAGTGGCGCCCGGCGAGACGCCGGAAAATAGTAATCCGGCGGCAATTGGCGTCGACGCCAGTGCACAGATGTACATGGGTACACCGACAACTGCCATAACGATAAAAGCTATGGTGCCATCGCCCCACTGGGCTAAAAACTCATTCGGCACATAGGTCTTGATGGCCGCCGCAAAGGCCAGTCCCATGATTAGCCACAGCGCAATGTCGCCGATCAAATTAACAAAAGTAAACTGCAGTCCCTCGCGAAGCTGCGCTATTAGAGTTGCCCCCGTAGCTATCTGAGGCTGGACTGTTGAGAGGCTGTCAGTAGGACTCTCGTTAGCAGGATTTGGGCGAGCGGACTCGCTGTTGCAACAGCTGGTTTCGGGCGCAAGTTGTTGCGATGCGCAGCAGCTTTTTGCCTGTTGCAGATTGTTCCGCGGTGTGACGCGAGTTTCATCGCAGCCGACGAGGATGCCTGCAATAATGGCGCTAGTGATCGCCGCTACCGGGCGGATGATGGCCATAAACGGACCGAGTAGTGCATATGAAACGGATACCGAGTCGATTCCGGTCTCCGGGGTCGAGATTAAAAACGACGCCGTTGCGGCCTTCGAGGCACCGCTGCGACGCAGTGCCAGCGCCGCCGGTATAACGCCACATGAGCATAGCGGTAACGGCGCACCCAACAGCGCTGCCTTGGTAGTTGCCATCAGTCCAGGTTCACCTAGATGCTTCGCCATTAGTTGACTCGGCACCAGAACTTTTAGCAAACCCGCAAAAAATAATCCGAGCAACAGCCAGGGTGCTGATTCGATAAATAGCTGTACAAAATTGTCTATCATTAACATCGGTTGTACCTAGTGTGTTGGACCTCCCTACGCTTCGAGTCGGGTGCAGTCGGTGGCGGGTTCGCTCCCTACACAGCATGCATTACTCAGTGCTTGTAAAGATTTTTTGATCCGCCTCATCTCTCGCATACACTGGTCGACTACGCTAAGTTTGTCATCTACAAAGTGTTTGATATCGAGATATGATTTATCATCCTGAGTGATCTCGAGTTCCAATAGTTGCTGAATTTTCCCGAGCGTAAAGCCAACGTTTTTAGCACTTAAAATAAACCCGATACGGTCTACATCGAGATCCGGATAAAGACGATAGCCTTTTTCGCTGCGCCCCGCTGTTTAAACCAGTCCTTGGCGCTCATAAAACCGTGTAGCGTGCTGAGAAATCTCAGTTCGTCGCGCTAATTCACCTATTGTCAACAGCCTGTTGACCTCCACAAAGACACTCTAACCTAATAGTCTAGCGTCAGGAGCCGCAACTATGGCGCTTGGCGTTGATCGGTTGGGGCTCCTGAGATCCTTGTTGTAAGCTCTAAAAATCTGCTGCGCGGAAGCGATTTACAGCGTTATATGGCGCCGCTATTCAGCGTTTGATAAAACTGCTGTCGAGATGCTTTTGTGGCCACAGAAAGTGGATGCTGGTCCGCTGTATCTTCCACACTTGATCAATTTTGACGTAGGTCTCGTCGTAGACAGCAAACCATAAAAATGGATTTTCATCAGGTTTGTGATCGGTAACAACATCTAATAGATAGATTTGACCCTCGGCAGTATCTGGGCCAGTGATCGATATCTGGTGATTAGTATTGGCATGCATCGACCAAAAGGGTTGATCGAGGGTATCTTTGAATTCCGTATTAAAACCGTTGGCGATTGCCGCCACACCCGACCAGTTTCCGTAGGGGCCAAATTCGCAGAGTGCATCCTCGGCAAACAATTCGGCAAGTGCGTCTAATTGTCGGCTGTCCATATAGTAGGAATACTTGAGGCGCAACGCTTTAATCTTTTCAATCTCTAGAAGTTTGCGTAAATCATCGATTTCACTTCGCGTAAATGGTTGTTGATTGTCCATTGTGGTCAGTTTCCTTATGCGTGGATATGCGTGTTATCCGGCATCGCAGACTGCTTGCCGAAGCCGTTAAACACCACTAATAAAGCAATTATTAACGTATACATATTGCTTGCGAAATTTTTGTAGGAATCACCATAGCATATTAAAGTGGCGTTGGCGGCTTCTCATGTGCTCTAAATTGCCTCAGTGTGGTGAGCACATATGAGTGCTTACAACTCTCGAATTCAAAGCCTATCATGGCTTGTGGCAAGCGCAGAAAAACTCTGAATTTATCCACGCCAATATACAATTCTCGATGTTAATGTAAGTGATGTGACACGACGAGCAAACGCCGCCCTTAAATAAATTAATGAGCTGCGGCTATGCGATTAGATGTGCGTAGTTTTTACGCCAAGTGCCGCGCATGGTGGGTGACGATAAAGGTGTTGTCACCAAGGCAGTTTATCTAGATCGAGGTTGCCACCGCTCAAAATAATCGCAACGCGCTTACCAAAAAACTGTTCTGGTTGATCCATAATCGCTGCTAGTGGCACAGCGGCTGAGGGTTCGATAATCATTTTTAGGCGCGTCCAAAGCAGTCGCATGGCTTCGATGATGCGTTCCTCAGAGGTAAGTAAAATATCGTCTACGTGTTGCGTGATAATGCTAAAGTTGCGCACGCCGACTGTGCCGCGCAAGCCGTCTGCAATAGTTTTGGGATTTGATATAGTGACCCTAGTCCCATTTTTAAAACCTCGCCAAGCGTCGTCGGCAGCGTCCGGTTCCGCTCCCAAAACTAGCATATCGGACGCATTTTTACTTTCTTTAATAGCGATCGCAGACCCGCTCAGCAGACCGCCTCCACCGACCGGTGTTATCAGCATGTCCACCGGCCGATCGAGTTGCTCGAGCGTTTCTAGGGCAGCTGTGCCTTGGCCAGCTATGATCTGGTTGTTGTCATAAGGGTGCACCAGGACACTGCCTCGAGCTGCGATCAGCGCAGCCACAGATGCCTCGCGACTTGCCATAGTCGGCTCGCAAAAGACGATTTCTGCGGCGTAATTTGCAACTGCATCTTTTTTCGCTCGCGGCGCATTATTTGGCATTACTACGGTGCACTGTGTCTGCCGCAGCTGTGCCGCCCAAGCCAGAGCCGCGCCGTGGTTGCCTGACGAGTGGGTTATAACACCGCGGTTGAGCTTAGTGCGATCCATCGAGAATAGCGCATTGCATGCGCCGCGGGCTTTAAATGCACCAATTTTTTGCAGGTTTTCAGCTTTAAAGATAAGTTCGCAGCCGACCAACTGATTTATCAGTCGGCTAGTCATCAAAGGTGTACGGTGAGTGTGCGACTTAATACGCGTCTGTGCGCGTTCGATATCGGCAATCGTTACGTCCATATAACCTCTCCTTGGACTAATTTTGTCGGGGTGTTCTGCAGCCTGAATGCATTTGATAGTTCAGTATAGAGATTTGCCGCTCGACTGCGCCACCGTCGCACCCGCGTGTCGCTGGGGCCGCTTGCGCTCAGCCTATAATTTTCGACCTCGATTAGCTGCGATACGCAAGCGCAGGGCATTAAGTTTGATGAAGCCCTCGGCATCCGCCTGATTGTATGCGCCACCATCGTCTTCAAAAGTCGCGATGTTGGCGTCGAATAGACTATCGGTGGTTGATTGTCGGCCCACAACGGACACGCTGCCCTTGTATAGTTTAAGTCTCACATCGCCATTTACTACCGCCTGGCTCTGATCGATTGCGGCTTGCAGCATCACCCGTTCGGGTGCCCACCAGTACCCGTTATAGATCAGTTTAGCATAGCGTGGCATAAGCTCGTCTTTGGTGTGAGCCACTTCGCGATCCAGCGTCAGCGATTCTATCGCGCGGTGCGCTTTCATCATGACAGTACCTGCTGGAGTTTCGTAGCAACCGCGCGATTTCATACCGACATAGCGATTTTCAACAATGTCCAATCGGCCTATACCTTGGGCACCCGCAACGCGGTTCAGATGTTCGATCACAGTTGCTGGCGACATGCGCTCGCCATCGACAGCGACGATGTCGCCGTGGGCAAAGCTAATAGTGGTATAGACTGGTTGATCCGGCGCATTCTCTGGTGACACAGTCCAACGCCACATCGATTCTTCGGCCTCGCACCAGGGGTCCTCGAGATTGCCACCTTCGTAGGAGATATGGAGCAAATTAGCATCCATAGAGAAGGGTGATTTGCCGCCGCGCTTCATCTCTACTGGGATATTGTGGCTGGCGCAGTACTCCATGAGTTTATCTCGCGAGTTAAGATCCCATTCCCGCCATGGCGCAATCACGCGGATGCCGGGTTTTAATGCATAAGCACCGAGTTCAAAGCGCACCTGATCGTTGCCCTTGCCAGTTGCCCCGTGGGAGATCGCATCGGCGCCAGTTTGGTTGGCAATTTCGATCAGGCGTTTGGCAATTAATGGTCGCGCAATTGATGTGCCCAGGAGATATTCGCCCTCGTAAATAGTATTCGCACGAAACATTGGGAAGACAAAATCGCGGGCATACTCCTCGCGTAGATCGTCGATATATATTTCTTTAACGCCGAGGGCTTCGGCCTTACTGCGCGCCGGTTCGACCTCTTCTCCTTGACCGATATCGGCGGTAAAAGTCACCACCTCACAGTTATATTCCTGTTGCAACCATTTTACGATGACCGAGGTATCTAGACCGCCGGAGTAGGCCAGTACCACTTTTTTAACCGATGACACGTGACAAAATCCCTATCTAATTACTAACTAATTCGAGAGTTTACCCCAAGCGCTATCTTGATTCACTGTTTCTAAACACGGCAGTAACTTTGCGGTAACCCGTAATCAAAGTAATAGGTCGCTGCGGCGACTCGTAACTTTTCGGTTTACCGACCGGAAGCGTTCGATTGGTTGTCAGTACAGCGTTCCACTGCTGGTCTGTCACGGCGCATTTGAGAAATACTATTCGAAGCCGGCGATTAAGGCCGTTTGGCGGTTTGCGTGCGCATTAGTTCTTCGACGGCTAGTTGCGCGATGCTCGAAAGACCAATCTCGCTAGTCGCCGGTTGCTGGGTTATGAGATCTTTCATGGGTGGAGGCCAAAACTTATCGAGGTGCTGGGCGACTTGAATGGCGACTTTGTGCGGGTCGCCGTTGGCACTCATATTCAGGGCTATTTGGTTGGTCATTGCGACTAGGCGCTGGAGCTGGGATTGTGACATTTTAGACGATCTCGTTACTAAAGCGGTGTGGGTGAGTATAGATCGCATGACGGCCCAATCGCGAGAATCCTACTAGCGTCAGTCCGGTTTGCTCGGCGAGTTGAATAGCCAGCGATGTCGGCGCCGATATGGCGGCCAATATTGGAATGTTGGCGCTGCTGGTTTTGGCGACCATTTCGTAGCTGGCTCTGCTGGTAACCAGCACAAACCCCGGCGATCTCTGAGTCTGCGGTTGCTCTTGCCGATGCAGGGCGCCAAGCAATTTATCCAATGCATTGTGGCGGCCAACATCTTCGCGCACTAAGAGGATTTCACCATCGCTCCGACACCAGGCGGCAGCGTGCACGGCTCCGGTTAGCGCTTGTAACTGCTGTCGATCATCGAGGGTAGCGATCGCATGTTGCAGCGCGTTGTGACCGATAGTGAGTTCGGCATCGACGGATTGTGCAGGCATAATCGCCTGCTCCAGGGACTCTGCTCCGCACAGTCCACAACCGGTGCGGCCGACCAAGTTTCGCCGCCGCTGCTTGAGCGCAGCAAAGGGTTTGGCCGTGATTGTCAGCTGGACTTGGATGCCCTTATCAACATGGCTGATTTGGCAGTCGAGCATCTGCTTAGGTGCGGAAATGATACTCTCAGACAGACTGAACCCAAGGGCAAAATCCTCGAGGTCTCCCGGTGTCGCCATCATTACGACATGCGAGATACCGTTGTAGACCAGCGCCACTGGAGTCTCCATTGCGACATGCTGGCCATCTTCGCTGGTCGTGCCGCTCTGCCACAGTATTCGCGAGACCTCGGTGGATGTATCAATTGGCAAGGCTATCGCCGTGCCTCGTCCAACAGCCCTCGTTGTTTACGATCAAATGATTGCTGTCGCGCCTGCCAGTTTGACGGCTTGGTAACCCTGTTAATTTGCACTGCGGTGACCTTATATTCGGGGCAATTGGTGGCCCAGTCACTGTTGTCAGTGGTGATCACATTAGCGCCCGATACCGGATGATGAAAGGTGGTGTAAACCACCCCTGGTTTGACTCGCTCTGTTACATCGGCGCGCAGCACAGTATCGCCGACGCGGCTATTGACGCCGACCCAATCACCGTGGACGATGCCGCGCTCCTCGGCGTCGTGGGGATGGATTTCTAGTAGATCCTCGGTATGCCATTGATTATTTTCAGTACGCCTCGTCTGGGCGCCGACATTGTACTGAGACAGTATACGCCCGGTTGTCAGTAACAGCGGGAACTTGCGATTGGCGCGCTCGGTCGTGGGGACGTACTCGGTCATCGCAAAAAAGCCTTTTCCGCGGACGAATTGATCGATATGCATGATCGGTGTGCCCTCTGGTGTGGCGTCGTTGCAAGGCCATTGGATACTGCCGAGCTGCTCTAATTTTGGGTAGGAAACGCCGCGAAATGTAGGTGTTAAGCGGGCAATCTCATCCATAATTTCGGAGGGATGGTTGTACTCCATTCTACAGCCCAATGCATTCGCAAGCGCCATGGTTGCCTGCCAGTCGGCCTTGCCGCTGAGTGGTGGTATTGCTTTGCGCACCCGAGAGATGCGGCGTTCGGCATTGGTAAAGGTGCCATCTTTTTCCAAAAACGACGCACCGGGTAAAAACACATGGGCAAATTTGGCGGTCTCATTAAGAAAGATGTCCTGAACCACTAGGCATTCCAGCGCGCGCAGTGCAGCTTCGACATGCTGAGTGTTGGGGTCGGATTGGGCAATGTCCTCGCCCTGGCAATAGAGGCCTTTAAAATCGCCGTCCAGCGCAGCATCGAACATGTTAGGAATGCGCAAGCCCGGTTCTGAGTCGAGCGTGATCCCCCACTCGCTTTCAAAGAGTTCACGAGTCGCGGCATCTGAAATATGCCGGTAACCCGGGAGTTCGTGCGGGAACGAGCCCATGTCGCAGGAGCCCTGCACATTGTTTTGCCCACGCAATGGGTTCACTCCAACGCCCTCGCGGCCGACATTGCCGGTGAGCATTGCGAGGTTGGCAATCGCCATGACGGCGGTGGATCCCTGACTGTGCTCGGTGACACCGAGGCCATAAAAAATCGCGCCATTGCCGCCAGTTGAGTACAAGCGCGCCGCGGCCCTAAGATCTGCGGCGGGGACACCGGTGATACTCTCTGTGGTCTCGGGCGAGTGGCGCGGGTTACCAATAAATGCCAGCCAATTTTCAAATCCTTCGATATCACAACGCTGTTCGATATAACTGCGTGCCTCTAGGCCTTCATCGACCACAACATGCGCCAGAGCGTTCAAAACCGTGACGTTGGTACCGGGCCGCACTGGTAAATGATAGTCGGCGGTAATGTGCGGTGAACTCACTAATTCGATTTTACGCGGATCTATGACGATGAGTTTAGCGCCTTCACGCAATCGTCTTTTCAGGCGTGAGCCGAATACTGGATGGGCTTCTGTCGGATTGGCACCCATAACGATGACCACATCGGCTTCAGCTACCGAGGCAAATGTCTGGGTGCCCGCAGACTCGCCGAGAGTAGTTTTTAAACCGAAACCGGTGGGTGAGTGGCAGACGCGCGCACAGGTGTCGATGTTGTTGTTGCCAAAGCCGGCTCGAACCATTTTTTGCACCAGATAGACCTCTTCATTGGTGCAGCGACTAGAGGAAATTGCGCCAATACTGGTGCGCCCATACTTTGCCTGGATCGCTTTGAAGCGTTGAGCAGTATAGGTGACCGCCTCGTTCCACGATACTTCGCGCCACGGTTCGTCTATGCTATCGCGAATCATTGGCACGCTAATACGGTCTTTGTGGGTCGCGTAGCCAAAGGCAAAGCGGCCCTTGACACAGGCGTGTCCCTCATTAGCTTTACCGTCTTTAAAGGGCGTCATACGCACCACCTGATTGCCCTTCATCTCTGCTTTAAATGAACAGCCGACGCCGCAGTAGGCGCAAGTCGTGGTAACTGAATGCTCAGGTTTTCCGGCTTCAATTATACTTTTTTCAGTGAGTGTGGCGGTTGGGCAGACATTCACACAGGCACCGCAGGAGACGCACTCTGAATCCATAAAATCTTCGCTTTGACTGGCGCTGACCTTGGATTCAAAACCGCGGCCTTCAATGGTCAGGGCAAAGGTTCCTTGAACCTCCTCACAGGCGCGCACACAGCGCGAACAGACAATACACTTGGAGGGATCAAAGGTGAAGTAAGGATTGGACTCGTCTTTCTCGGCAGCCAGGTGATTGTCACCCTCAAAACCATAGCGCACCGAGCGCAGGCCGACTTCCCCAGCGGTATCTTGCAATTCACAATCGCCATTGGTGGGGCACGTCAAGCAGTCTAGCGGATGGTCTGAAATATACAGTTCCATGACATTGCGGCGCAGTTTTGCGATGGCATCGGATTGCGTGCGCACCTGCATGCCTTGCGCGACGGTGGTGGTACAAGATGCTGGAAAGCCCCGGCGGCCCTCGATTTCGACCAGGCAGACGCGGCAAGAGCCAAACGAAGCGAGCTGATCGGTGGCGCACAATCGGGGTACTTTGACCCCACTTTCGGCGGCAGCGCGCATGATCGAGGTACCGTCCGCTACTGTTACCGATACACCGTCGATGGTCAGTGTGACCAGTTTGTTGTCGGTACTCTCGGGCGTGCCATAGTCAGGCTGTGGCTGGTAAAATTCAAGCATTTGGGCACCTCTTAACGGCGGTTAAAATCGGTAGGGAAATGGGTGAGGGCGCTGCGCACTGGGTACGGGGTCAAGCCGCCCATGGCACACAGTGACCCCAACTCCATGGTATCGCAGAGGTCGTGCAATAAAATTACGTTTTCCTCGCGGTTTTCATTGGCCAAAATACGGTCAATGACCTCGACACCGCGCACCGCGCCAATCCGACAGGGGGTGCACTTTCCGCACGATTCGGCAACGCAAAACTCCATAGCAAAGCGAGCTTGCGCGGCCATGTCGGCGCTGTCGTCAAACACCACGATACCGCCGTGACCGATCATTGCGCCGATAGCTGAAAATGCCTCATAGTCGAGTGGCGTATCCCATTGCGCCTCGGGTAAAAATGCACCGAGTGGCCCGCCGACTTGAATAGCACGCACCGGCAAACCGCTGTACGTGCCTTGACCATATTCCTCAATAATTTCCCGAAGAGTAACCCCAAAGGCTAATTCGATCAGGCCGCCGCGCTTGATGTTGCCACCCAACTGGATGGCTAAAGTGCCACGTGAGCGGCCCATTCCATAGTTCTTATAGGCTGCTGCTCCACGCTCGAGAATACTCGATACGGCTGCAAGAGTGAGTACATTATTGACCACCGTCGGCTGGCCAAACAGGCCCTCGATAGCCGGTAGGGGTGGTTTGGCTCTGACCATTCCGCGCTTGCCCTCAAGACTCTCCAGTAGCGAGGTCTCTTCACCACAGATATAGGCACCGGCACCGAGACGAACTTCGAGATGAAAGTCTTTGTTTGAGCCGGCAATATTGTGACCCAAAAGATTGGCTTGTTGGGCGCGTTGGATTGCGGTGTTTAGTAGACGATAAGCTACTGGGTATTCAGACCTTAGATAAATATAGCCCTGTGTGGCACCGACGGCTAACCCGGCGATGGCCATGCCCTCGATCAATTGATAGGGGTCGGCCTCCATCACCAATCTATCAGCAAAGGTACCCGAGTCGCCCTCATCGGCATTGCAAACAATGTATTTTTGTCCCTTATGTGGTGCGCTTGAGGTGTCGTTTGCCGGTGCGTCCAGTACTGTCTGCCATTTAATACCTGCTGGGAAGGCAGCGCCGCCGCGACCGCGTAGGCCGGATTGTGCAACTTCATCGACGATCTGCTGAGGGCTCATCGCGAGAGCATTTTCTAGTCCAATAAAGCCTTTCAGCTGACGATAAGTGTCCAGACAGACGGGATCCCCGAGTCCGGCGCGCGCATAAGTCAAGCGCTGCTGGGATTTCAAGTAGGGAATTTCATTGACGGCGCCCAAAAAAAGCGGGTGCTCACTGGGGTTGCTGTCAAGTGCCTCGAGAATACTCTTGATATCTTTGGCGCCTACAGGGCCAAAACCTATGCGGCCGGCAACACTGTCGATTTCGAGTAGCGGTTCCAACCAAAAGAGGCCACGCGAGCCATTGCGTATCGGTTCGATTCCAAGGGCGCACAGGGCAGTGGCCACGGCGTCGGCACCCAGAGCCAGTGCAGTAGTGTCCTGGGGGATATAAAAGCGTCTCATTGTGTGCTTGTCAGCGCGGCGATCAGGGTATCGAATCGCTGGGTATCGACCCGTGCATACACATCATCGTCGATACGCACCGATGGTGAGCAGGCGCAGTTACCTAAACAGTACACCGGCTCTAAAGTAATCTGGCCATCGGCAGTCGTCTGATGGTAGTCGATTGCCAACGTTCGGTGCGCGTGTTCTTCGAGTTGCCGCGATCCCATCGATTGACAGGCTTCGGCACGACAAATTTGCACTCTGTGGCGCCCAACTGGCTGTGTTTTAAAATCGTGATAAAAGCTGATCACGCCGTGCACGTCGGCGCGCGAAAGGTTTAGCCCTCTCGCAATACTGCTAACCGAGGTCTTCGGGATATAGCCGATCTCGGATTGTATCGCGTGTAACAGCGGCAACAGACCGCCGGGCATAATTTTATATGAGGTCAGTAGGCGCTCGATAGTTTCGCTGTGAAGGGGCGATCCTTCCGTTATCGGCATTTTATATATAGGTTTTTTATGCATCTTTGAACAGCCTCCCACCGCTTTTATGTTAACTTTTTTTATACGGTACTCTAAGCGAATGTGCACTCCGCCAGACTAAGTCTAACACTATTATTTAGGCTTCTTAAATAATCTAATTAAACATGGATAGTTGTTTTTCATCAGATACTTAGACTCTAAATAATAGTGAGAATCATTCAATCAAAAAAACAATATGACAGACTCAAAAAATTCTCAGTCAGATGTCAATAATATTGCTCAAAACGCTCAAAACGCTCAAAACGCTCAAAACGCTCAAAACGCTCAAAACGCTCTACACCGAGATACAGTTGGGCTTGCAGTGTCGCTATTTATAGAGCTTTTTTTGAAGCGCTTAAATGTATTTTTTTGCGCCTCAAAATTTTTTGATGATAGCCGAGAATCCTCCAAAATAATTTATTAATTAATAGACCATAACTACTGAAAGTTTTGATCGCAATACAAGCCGATTTTGGGGTCGCATTTATGCCAAAAAATAGTGGCTTTTGGATCCGTATGAGAATTGACTGGATAGGTCTTTTTTTGTATGCAAAAACCCACTTTTGATGCCGAGTAAAGATAGATGACACCTGCGCGTTAATAGGGCGAATTGCATTCTTATGAACGCTGATCATTTGCTTTTTAGCATATTAAAAACAGCTAGTTAAATAAAAAAAGTATTTTTCCCGCATTAGATTGAATCTCTAGAGGACTATACCCCCCGTTATAATTATATTTTTTATTTGCCTAGTATAAAATTTTTGAAAGTCGCGACTATTCGGCTAAATGGGCATAATCGATACGGCTTAGTTGTAAAAAATCATGAGATTTATTCTTCTTCTCTAAGGCCACATATTGTGTAGCAATTAATCGTTTGTGCATTTATATTGGGATCCGAAAAATACAGTCGAACATAGTGGCTGTTGTTGGCTCTAAATTGCGGTTCTCAAGTGGCTGCCATAAAAGGATTGGTGCCGTTGCCAGTATTCAGTACTCCATGAAAGCATCGCGTGGGGTGCACATGGGGTCGTTAGTTGCAGGTTATTCGCAAGCATGGGTTGCCAATGAGTGAGGGGGTTGTTATGAAAAAATCGATCAAACCAGAGGTAGGAGGCGGCGCAAAAAAAATTCTCTATACGCTGCAGACGGTCAAGCGTATAGGTCTAAATAACTCGGCCAAGGCATTGACTGCAAAAAATGCATGTAAAGCCTGTGGTCTCGGTATGGGTGGGCAGCAGGGCGGTATGACCAACGAGCAGGGTACCTTTCCCTCGGTATGTAATAAAAGCATTCAGGCTCAATCTACCGACATCCAACAACCGATCCCGAAAGAAGTATTTGACTACTCTCTGGAAGAGTTGCGCGAGCTATCGGCCCAGCAACTCGAACATTTAGGGAGACTCGACACGCCGCTTTTTAAAGCTCGTGGTGCCGCCCACTTCAGTTCGGTCGACTGGGATTGGGCAATCGAGCATGCGGCGTCGCGTTTTGCCGCCACACCAGCCGCTCGAAGTTTTTTTTACTCGTCGGGTCGCTCCTCAAATGAGGCGGGATTTGTATTTCAATTATTGGCGCGGGTATTTGGTACCAACAATGTAAATAACTGCTCTTACTACTGCCATCAGGCGACCGGCGTCGGCTTATCTGAAACCATTGGTGTCGGTACTTCAACCGTCGAGTTAGCCGATCTCGATGGCTGTGATTGTATTTTTGTAATCGGTGCCAATCCATCGTCTAATCACCCGCGATTTGTGCATAAACTTCAAGCCTGCAGGGCCCGTGGTGGACGCGTGGTGGTAATCAATCCAGCGAAAGAGCCGGGAATGGTGCGTTTTGCATTGCCGAAGAGTCCGCGGTCGTTAATTATTGGCGGCGACGAGATTGCTTCGCATTACCTTCAACCGCGTATCGGCAGCGATATTGCAGTGTTTAAGGGTATTGCGAAAGCAGTCGTCGAGAACGGCGCAGTAGCGACTGATTTTATTGCCCAACACACGCAACAATATGCTGATTTTTTGCGCGATATAGAAAATACGTCATGGCCTTTAATCGAAGAACACACGGGGCTCAGTCGCGAGAAACTTAAAGTTGTTGCAGATGTCTATAGCCAATCCAAACATACCGTTTTTGCTTGGGGCATGGGTATTACTCATCATAAACACGGCGTCGGTAACGTCGAGTATATTTCTAATCTGGCACTACTTCGCGGTATGATTGCCAAGCCCTTTGCAGGTTTACTGCCGTTGCGGGGGCACAGTAACGTCCAAGGCATTGGCACCATTGGCGTCAAGCCGATTCTCGCCGAGCAAGTATTAAACAATATTCAGCGCGAGTTGGGCGTAGAGTTGCCGAGTGCCGAACAATCGCCAGGTATGGATACCCTCGCGTGCTTGGAAGCGGCCGATCGCGGCGAAATCGATATCGCATTAATTCTCGGCGGCAATCTCTATCAGGCGACACCCAACTCACAATGGGCGGAGCAGGTGTTCAATAAAATTTCTTACAAAGTCTATCTCACTACCACTCTAAATAAGGGCCATATCCATGGTTTGGACGATAGTGAAGCCATTATTCTCCCGGTTGCCGCGCGCGATGAAGAACCGCAACCGACCACCCAAGAGTCGATGTTTAATTTCATTCGCTACAGTGAAGGGGGCATTGAGCGGTTATCCAATGTGCGCTCCGAGGTGACGGTGCTGACACATTTTGCCGAGCAATTGTTAACGCAGCGAAGTGCTGATCAAAAAACGCCGCCGGCGTTTGATTTTTCTGTGTTCCGATCACACGCTAGTATTCGCGAAACAATCGCCGCTGTAGTGCCCGGTATGGAACAGTTAAAAAGTATTGACATCGCCAAACAAGAATTTCATGTCGCTCAGCGTTTGCTGCACTCGCCGGTGTTTAAAACACCTAGCGGTAAGGCTAGCTTTGCGGTGCGACCATTACCTGAAGCTATTAATAGTTTCGAATACCCGCAGCGGTTGATGAGTGTGCGCAGTGAGGGGCAATTTAATTCGATTATTTATGAAGAGAAAGACAGCTATCGCAGAGTTGACCAACGCTGGGCGGTGATGATGAATGCGCAGCAGATCGCCAAGCTCGGTATTAAAGTAGGCGATTTAGTCGACATTGTGTCGGCCCACGGCCGAATGCAAGCGGTCAAAGTGTTTGAGTTTGACTTGCCGGACGATGACATCATGGCTTACTACCCCGAGGCCAATGTATTGATCGGTTGCGGTCGAGACGCGCGCAGTAAGACGCCGGCGTTTAAATCGGTGCCAGTTCGATTGATGGTGTCAAAATCGCCAGACTAGGTGCTCTCGAATGTGGTGAATAGTTGCCGTTTAGACGTCATTGGGTCAGCATATAGTTGGGATTTTCTGCTGGTTTGTCGACTTACTAGACTTGGTAGTTTTAAATCCCTGGGAAAGAGACGTAGCTCCCTCCTCATATTAAAAAGGCTTGTCGAGGATTAGCGGGTATCGGCAATTTAGATTAGAGAGCGGTCGCCAAATATCCCGCTCTGAAATAGATAGTATTTGGTACCATAAAAAATATGCCGAGCCGGCCTAATTATTTTATACCTGTTTTAGCGCTCCTCTAGCTTCTTTCAAAAAGCCCGAGTAACTAGCGCGTGAATATAATTAACCCAGAATCGTTCTTTGTTAGAGTAGGTATCGAATGTTTTTTTGAAGAAAGAAATAGCTCGATTCAGCTGCACAATTTATTATAAGGACGCTGAAGATGAACAATGTTTTTGTACGAACAGCGCTAGCTTTATTGTTGATCCCTAGCTTTTGGACGATACCAGTGTACGGAGGCGAGTGGGTAAAGGTTGGCGCAGGGCATGAGATGTTTGGCCTTTTGTTTGGTTGGACGCAGGCGTATGCTGCTGGCGCCGGTGCGCGGCACACCACATTACACGAGGACACTCCACCTTTGGACGCAGCGCAATGCGAATTTGAGACGGCCGGGGAGAGTGTTGCTTCCGGTAAGTATAAGTTTCACATCACGTATAACTCTGATGGGGCGGGGGCGCTGAGGTGGGCAGCAGTGCGTGGCGCGGATTTTTTGGCATGCAAATATCGGCTGATGGCCAGTGTTATCTCTATAGGCACACGGAGGGGCTGAGCGCAGGGAAGACAAAATCACCGGATACGTGGGTCTATCGCTGGTGGCTTTTTGTCGCTCCAACCCCAAACGCTAAGTTTGAATGCTTTTGTTACGTACCACCAGAACCACTCAAGCCTACTATTTCTAGCAGTTAAACCACGTAATCCACTGTGGTGCCATTGTAACCACCAATGAACATACTGCCGCAGCCGGGTGATACTGAATGTTTGACGAGGCCGCAATCACTCTACCTCCAGCTGGTTTTGAAGTAGG
>JAPKCN010000142.1 GCA_028822945.1 Porticoccaceae bacterium
CGAAAATGATGTCGATGTGACGATTAAAAATGTTCTAGTTACAGCCAACGCAAATTCACTCTACGCGCAACCCTGGGGGCCATTTGGCAATGCTACGGCAGACACTAAAACTAGCACCTATAGCTTTCCGTCTGGCGCCGAGACCTGGGCTGGGTTCGCCAATGACAATAGCTCATTGTATCCCTACAGTTTTGCCAATGGCGGCACTATCACCTTTAAAGCAGCAGTACCCAGTGGCGGCGATGTCAATATCAGTTTTAAGTTTGAGCGTCTCCCCCACCCAGATGTCGACCCAGCGTTTACTACCGATGCGGTTACCGTGAGCGGTGCTAGTGAGACCAGCCACACGGTAACAATTGCGCCGCAGGACGCGGGCAATACATTTAGTTCGCTATTGATGTATATCGCGGAAAATGACCTTGATGTGGTGGTCAAGCAGGTTTTGGTGACCGCTAATTAACCAGTTTTGAGTATGCCAGCGAGAGTTCGCAGGCGATATCGTTGTGACCACTGCAACAGAAGCCGTGATTATGGCCAGCTTTTTCGTGTTTAAAGTAGTGCCACTAAGGCTTGTGTGTCTGCCTTCAAATTCGGGTTTCGGCAATAGCATCGCGGAGATAGCACTTGGATAGCATAGCGGAGTGGCGCGATATCAGCTATCACCAGTTTCAGCGCGATATCGTCGGCAGTAACCGACCGGCAGTGCTACGACATGCATTTGAAAGCTGGCCGGTGGTCGAGGCAGGTCGAGATAGCTCCAGCGCATTGGTAGAGTATTTGAAACCTCTGTGCACGGCCGGCCCGGTGACTGCATTAGTAGCGGATCCAGCGCTCGAAGGTCGTTTTCACTATCGCCATGATCTGCGGGCCGTCAACTTCCAGCGCGGACAAACTGAATTAACTAACGCTCTCGATAAATTACTCGACTTGGCGGAGGTGGAGCGACCAAAAGCGATCTCTATTCAGGCGGTATCTGTAAGAAATCGGTTGCCAGATTTCGAACTGCAAAATCGGCAGATACTGCTTGCCGAGGGCGTTGCTCCGACGCTTTGGATAGGCAACAGAGGCAGAGTCGCGCCGCACTTTGATATTCACGACAACTTGGCATGTGTGACCGCCGGCGCTCGGCGTTTTACATTGTTTCCTCCTCAACAGACGGAAAATCTATATCCAGGGCCGGCACTCCTTACGCCGGCAGGCGTGCCGGTGAGTCTTGTTGATTTGAGTAGCCCCGACTTGGTGCTCTATCCCCGGTTTGCCAAGGCGTTGAACGCAGCGCAACAGGCACTACTGGAGCCCGGAGATGCGATCTATATTCCAGCGTTGTGGTGGCACGGTGTCGAGTCTTTGCATGCAGTTAATATGCTGATCAATTATTGGTGGGGTGGTATGGCGAACACCGAGGTGTCCCCGTACGACAGTTTATTGCACAGTATGCTTGGTATCGCCGATCTCAGCGATGAGATGCGCGCGGCTTGGAAGAGTTTATTCGACTACTATGTTTTTAAGACCGACGCCGACCCGGCAGAGCATCTACCGGACGGGTTCGAAGATTTGGTGACTGGGATGAATGCCCAGCAGACGGCCACACTAAGGCATTCCCTCGCTCAGCATTTACAGCGCGTATCTCCGCAAAAAAATTAAGAACGCGGGCTTTACTGTGGGGCGGCTTTACAGTACTGATCGATAAAACTTTGATGACTCGGAAGTTGTGCTACTCGATAGCGCGCGCGCTCCTCTATGTCTACTAAAAAGTGCCTTAGCTCGCCGTCACTCATCATATTAACAATTGGATGATACTGCTGTGGCATGAGGCCTTGTCCGAGCATAACCTGGGTCCATGAGTTTTCGGTGAATAGGTCGCGGCCCTGCTGAAAAACGCGACCCGATTGGGCGAATAATTCCAGTCTGTGTTGCAGTGAGGCCGGAATAGCCATAGATTTACAGTGCCGCCAGAATGCGCTATCGTCGCGCTCAGTGAGGTGATAGTGTAGTACGATAAAGTCGCGTATAAAGTGAAATTCGTCGCGCATCTGTTGATTGAATTCGCTCATATCTGCCGCTTGCATGCCCCCAAATGGGAACATTTGTAAGAGCCGAATAATACCCCGTTGCACCATATGGATACTGGTTGATTCGAGTGGTTCTACAAAGCCGCTGGCGAGGCCCAGTGCGACGCAATTTTTGTTCCAGTGCAGTTGGCGCTGACCTGTGCGGAATTTAATCACTCTTGCCTCGGTCAGTAGTGCGCCTTTTATATTACTTAAAAGCGTCGCTGTTGCCTGTTCATCGGAGAGATACTGACTGCAGTAGACCAAGCCGTTGCCAACCCGAGATTGTAGTGGGATGCGCCACTGCCAGCCGGCATCGCGAGCGATCGATCGTGTATAAGGAATCGGATCGGCGACCGAGGCGGTTTGTACTGCTACCGCCCTGTTACAAGGCAGCCACTCGGACCAATCGTCGTATGGGGTTTGTAGAGTCTGTTCGATTAATAGTGCGCTGAAGCCACTACAGTCGATGAATAAATCGCCCGCGATAGTCTCGCCGGATTGTAAAACTACCGCGCTTATATAGCCGTTGTGCGGGTCTGTAGCGACCTCGACAATCTTACCTTGAATGCGTGTTGCACCAGATTTCTCGGCGATTTTGCGCATGTATTTAGCGTACAGGCCGGCGTCAAAATGGTAGGCATAATTGAGTTTATTGTCGCTATTGATGGCAAACTTACCAGCTTTTGCCGCTAGCTGTTCGGTACAGTAGTCGCCGTAATCGCCACAAATCCCGCGCTCTTTACCTTTTAGCCAAAAATGCTGAAAGCCAGCTGCCCAGCAACCTTGTCCAGTATCTCCGAATGAGTGGATATAGTCGTGTCCCTGTTGCTTCCAATTTTCAAACGAGATCCCGAGTTTGAATGATCCCTGAACTGCGGACATAAATTCGCGCTCGTCGATTTTTAATAAATGATGCAGCACCAGCATAGTCGGTATGGTGGCTTCGCCAACACCGACAGTACCAATCTCGTCTGATTCGATCAGGGTAATCTCTAGATCCCGGCCCAATAGCTTCGCCATCGAAGCGGCGGCTAGCCAACCCGCGGTACCGCCACCGACCACTACGACTTTTTTTACTTTTTGCGAATCTGTACTCATCTCATGGGCTCTCGTTATTTGGCTACTGCAGCGCACGCATCAGCAACGCGCGTATCTTTGCCGCCATGGCGGCATCGATCGGATTTAAAACGCCGCGCGCCGCTTTTGGGATATGCTCCAACTGTGCTGTTTGACTATCGAAAATATAGTAGTTAAAAATATCTCGCCAGATCTCCCGTTGCTCTGGGGGCAGATCGCGCAGGGCCATAATGGCGTGTTGCAAAGCAGCCAGCGGCGCGCCCATATAAGCTGGTGAATCGCGCCACCAATAGTTTACTAGGACACTAAAAGTGTCCAGAGCCTCTACGTGATGCCACCACATACTAGGGATGTAAAGGGCGTCGCCGGGTGCTAGCTCTACAAGTTGCGCGGATTTTAGCGCTTCGCTAAATTTTGGGTATTTCCGGTAGTCGGGGTGTTTAAAGTCTACCATGCTGATCGGTTGTCCTGCTGGGGTGAAATCCAGCGGTCCGACGTAGAGGTTGTCTAGTTGCTCGGGGGGGAACAAGATGAAGCGCCGACGACCAGAGACACAACAAGCGATATTGCTAGGGAAATCATAGTGTGCGGCGATGCGACTGCGGTTCCCCAACCAAATGCTCGCCAATGGCTGTTTAGCCGCCAGGCCATGGATCTCGTTATCATTACGAAAACCCGGCAGCCATCGATCGAGATTGGTCGATGCGATGTACATCAACGGAGGCTTTTGCATGTCTGCATAAGCAGCCAGTTGTTGCAGAGCTGCCGTGAGTGGCATGCGCACCGAGCGAAAGTTGAAGCCACTCATATCGCTATTGTAAAACACTCGGCCATCACATTCAGTCCCGCCGAGGCAGGCGGTGAGGCTGTGGCCAGCGTCGTACTGCTGTAAATAGTTAGCAGCGTTTTGCGGCGAATGTCGACAGGCTTGCACCGCTGGCCAGTCAGCTATAAGGGATCGCATGACCAGGGGTTGGTTGCCGGCGGATAATTCATCGGGCAGTTCGCTTGACAGTGAACGCTCTACTTCGCGCACACAGACTTTAATATCTAGCATCTTTCAGTACTCAAAAGCACCCACTTAAGCAAGTTGCCATCAGTGCCTATCGGGCTGTAGTCGGGTATTTTTTTTCTCGATTAGGGTACCCATATTTGAGAGTGACGCGACCACCATGTAGATTCTTTCTAGGTAATTGCCAGCGTGTAAGAGCGTCAGGATATCGCCACTTAGTTCGCGTAACTTACTCTCATTAATAGTGTAATAACCGAGTAATTTGCGTTGCGTGCCGTCGACCAAACCAATGTCCATAGTGCAGGACTCCAGTAGGTCATATCGCAGTAAGACTTCTATAAAGCCCTTATTGTCTGAGTGACCGCGATGAATTGCATCCAATAATTGCACAGATTGTCCCAAGAATTCACTCGGTTGGCCATCGTCATTGAATAGGCGGCGACCGTTTTCGCGACTCACTCGAGGGCTGTCCATATCGATTGAAACTACGGGTGCGCGATTGGCGTCTGCCGCACCATCTTGGGACTTAAAGCCAATTAAAAACGGATGCCGTTCGACGATCATCGGCACATAACTGGCCGACCAGGTGTTATTTTCAAGATATAAGTTTTCTCCCTGTTCAAATCCAAAGAGTGCCGCAGGGTAAAAAGTACCAGTTTCATTATCTTTACAAAAAAATATTGGGTAGTGCGCCTGGCTAGCCCTGAGTTCTGTTGCGAAAATCATCGCATGCATAATGCCATCACCTAGCGTGTAACTTCTGTCTGTGATAACGCGACAATTGCCATGGGTTTCGTAGCTAAGCAATTGGTGGTTATTCATAGGGTCTCCGATGCAACAGGGCCAGTGCCTTCATTAAATAGTCTGCATTCCGTATTGGTGTATTTTATTGATGAGTTCTCGATTGCTTGGCAGCATAGCAAGCAACTGACGGCTGCGCTGCTGATTTTCG
The DNA here is from genome assembly GCA_028822945.1 of Porticoccaceae bacterium. GTDB lineage: Bacteria > Pseudomonadota > Gammaproteobacteria > Pseudomonadales > Porticoccaceae > TMED48. Next base: position 5,096 of record JAPKCN010000142.1, read on the forward strand.
GCAAAGTAGCCACTGGCAAGATGCTCT
>JAPKCN010000143.1 GCA_028822945.1 Porticoccaceae bacterium
ACGCGCGATATTCTCGGCCAACGACGCAATGATCGTCGGATAATTCTGCACGCTGTCGCTTTGCTCGAGCAGGTCTGACCGCCAGTGTTCGAGCCAATCTCTAAGCAACGCCTCAGTCACCTCTAAATGACCCTGCAAGGCAAGTACATTATCGCAGTACCTAAAGGCCTCGTTGCGACAGTGCGTCGATGAAAATAGCAGCGCGCCATCGGTCGTCGCCGCGAAACACTCATAATGTCAGTGAAACATAATAATCGGATCTTCGATATCCCCCAGCCAATCCTCAGCTTCGCTGCCGGGCTGCCGATAGCAGGCTTATCAACCGACTTCGGCGACCGCACTGCGCACTATTGTTTGACCCCGTGCTTTGGCAACCAGCTATCCGCCTAGGCAGTATCCCATGATCCAAAGCCTGTTCGATCAGGGCAGTTTCCTCGCACAACCAGTCCAGATTATCGTTTGCGATCATGGTTACATCCATAAAATCAAATCCGCCTCACTCTCGTCTAGCGGCGCAATGGGCTGTCCGAGATAGGCGCAAACAATGTCGTAGGATATCTGCTTGCGACGGAAATAATCAGCGATGTAACCGGGGGTTTCATCCTCCATGTGCAAGTAAATGCGCACCCGCCGGGGCATCGGTGGATTACAACCGATCGCGTAGTTTATACAACATCATACCGGCGGCCATCGCTGGTCGACGCAGTAATTTTCCCCCTGGCCAAGGCATGTGAAACATTTTATTCATAATGTCAAAACGCCGAGTATCACCATCCACCGCCTCGGCGAGAATTCGTCCGGTCATGTGCGTAGGCGCCACACCATGGCCTGAATAACCGCTGACATAGAGTACGTTACTGTTCGCAACACGACCAATTTGCGGCATCCGACGCACGCTAATTCCCATCCGCCCCGACCAGCTGTAGTCGATCTTAACCGCGCTTAAAGCCGGGAAAACTTTGCGCATCTTGGCCTGCATGATAGCGGTGGCGTTGGTCGGATCGAGGCCGGTATAGTTCGATAACCCACCAAATAACAAGCGCTTATCGGCTGACAATCGATAGTAATCGAGCGCAGTCCTAGAATCGCAAACCGCGACATCGCGCACCATACTCTGCGCCAACTGCTCGTATGCGAGAGGCTCAGTAGCGATGATACAGCTGGTAGCCGGCAGCACTCGGGCATCTAGGTAGGGAACTAAATCGCCCATATAAGCATTGCCACATAAAATCACATGATCGGCCTTGACCCTACCTTTATCTGTCTCCACCGCTGGGCTTTCACCAAAGTTGATAGCGGTGATCTTTGAGTGCTCAAAAATTTTTGCGCCCAGCGACTCGGCAACCCTAGCCTCGCCAATACACAGATTGAGCGGCTGAATATGCCCCCAGTCCTCGCGGTAATAACCACCTAGGTAAAGCTCTGAGTTCACGTATTGCTTTATCTCGTCGCGATCCAGCAATTTCATCTCCGGCTCTTCTTTGGCCCACTGGCGGTAGGCTTTTAAATGTCGCTTTTTAAGCCCAACCTCGCACCATCCCCACTTTAGATCGCAATCGATTTGGTATTTTTCAATTCGCTGTTTAATAATTTCGACGCATTCCCAACCCATTCCCTCGACAGCGGTGACGCCGTCGCTGCCGATACTGCCACGAAATGCACTCGGGTCTCGGCCATAGCCGCCAATAATTTGTCCACCATTGCGGCCACTGGCTCCCCAGCCTATTCGGTTAGATTCTATCAGCGCTACGCTATAGCCGCGTTCGCCTAGCTCGACTGCTGTGGCAACGCCGCTAAATCCGCCACCGACAATCGCGACATCGACTGCGATGTCGCCCTCCAACTGCGGGTAGTCAGTCTGCCAATTTACAGAGGCCGCATAATAAGACGGCGCGTGCTCGTTAGTGTCGACGGTCGATTTTAAAAACACAGAAATCCCTATATATTAATTATTTATGTAGCAGTACTTACCAGCATTTGGAGATACCAGCGGATAAACTCCATACAGGTGGCCTCGTGCTCCGGGTGGTAAGGTCCCGGCTGGTAGAATCTAGAATTAACCCCCTCACTGTTACGCATAATGATATATTCGTCCTCTAAACTGGTGTGGTGCCAAAGCCAAGTGAGCTTTTCTCGATCGTAGTCGACTCCCTCCTCGGCATTGCCATTGACATACCACACCAATTCCATATCGGTTTCGGTTAGGCTTCTGGGAATAAAGCGATACAGCACACAGTGATCCGGATAGTTCAACATGAACGTCAGCGGCCCCATCTGAAAGTCCCCTGCGCCGCCATCATAACCTTGCATATTGCCCATCAGCGGCGCCAGTGGTTGGCCGTCTGCGCTACCGGTTTTAACACCGTCGTACAGCGCGTACCGACTATGGTAAGAGCAGGCACCAAAAGACGCTGAATCGTTGTAATAACCGTAATAATCCTCGGCGATTCCCGGTACACCAGTGATCTCGGCGGCGCGCGCCCACATCGCCTCATTGAGTGGCTTAACCTTATCAAAAGACGCCTGTAGCGTGTGCAGTTTTGCGTATTGTCGGTGCGAACTCGAACAGTGATAACACTCTAAATAATTTTCTAGACAGAGCTTCCAGTTAGCATTGATGCGGTAGGTCTTGGAATGCGCCACTTTGGCATTGGTTAAATCGTATGCACCCAACTGGCGAGTGATATTTTCAAGTGGTGCAACAAAATCCGGTGCCCGTGGATCGCAATTGATAAAAATCATACCGTGGAATACTTCAAAGCGAACTTTCTTTAGATCGTAATCGGCACAGGAAAAACCCTCTAATTTATCCATTTCACGCGCCCGCTTAAGCGAGCCATCGTTACTGTAGGCCCAGCCGTGATAAGGGCAGACAAAAGTCCGGCGATTGCCACTCGTCTCCTCGACAACCCGAGCACCTCGATGCCGGCAAATGTTGTGCATAACGCGCACCTCGCCATCACCATCGCGATTGATAATGAGTGAGTCCTCGCCGATATCAAACAAGAAATAATCGCCGTTATTAGCGATCTGGCTTATGTGGCCTGCATACAGCCAACTCTTAAAGATAATATTTTCTAACTCAGTCTCGTAGGTTACATGGGAGCGGTAGAAATACGAGTCGATAGCAAACCCTTGTTGCTCGAGCTGGGCGCTGGCCATCCCGACCATTTTCTCGCGAGTGTCAGAAACGTCCGTCGCAATAAATTTCATACAAATATCCCTATGGGTATTGGCGTTTACAAGTCAAAAAACTACTATACAACAATTAACTGAACGATCATATATCCAGCTAAATGATGATTCAATCACCCATACAGTGACTTTTAAAACAACCATTTTCAAGGCGATAACTAATCCTACATCGAACGCAAATACCAGTCATAATCGACATTCGACACCCGAGCGGCAAACTGTTCGCACTCACCGCGACGCACTGTGCCAAAAAGCCGGCAGTAGTCAGCCCCAAAATAGCGCGGCAATACCGTCGCCGCGTCAAATTCATCCAGCGCCCGACACCAGACGCGTGGTAGAGTAATTTGCTGTTCCAACGTAGCGCCCTCAGCAACCATTTCATCCGGTTCGAGGCGCTCTTTGATGCCGTGATGAATACCGGCAACCAGCGCCGCCATCACCAGATAGGGATTGGCATCAGCACCCGCAACTCGGTGTTCCAGTCGTCGATCGCGGTGACCAGAAACAGGGATACGTAGCGCAACATCGCGATGGTTGTAACCCCAATTGGGTGTCAGTGGCGCAAAAGTGTCTGGCACTAATCGCCTGTAGGAATTGGCATTGGGCGCAAAAATCGCCATGGACTCTCCCATGGTCGCCGCCAAACCACCGATCGCGTAGCGCAAACTGTCGGAGATCGCCGGTGTCTCGTTGGAGTGCTCATCGGCAAATACATTATTTCCCTGAGCGTCGTAAAGACTCAGGTGAATATGCAATCCACTACCGGCAATCTCAGTAAAGGGTTTAGCCATAAAGCTCGCCGCCATACCATATTGACGCGCCACTCCCTTGACGATGCGCTTGAGCATGATACTCTGGTCACAGGCTGTTACTGGATCTTCGACATGCTGTAAATTAATTTCAAACTGCCCCGGTGAAAACTCTGAGTGCACCGTGGTCATCGGCACCTGCTGGACCTCACAGGCCCGCCTGACGTCCTCTAAGAAGTCATCATGATCCCAAAGATCTTCCGGCATCGCATATTGAATCCCTATCTGATCGATGCAAGTTCCCGGCACCTTACCCAGTTTTGGTTTCGGCACGCAGCCATCACTATCTTCAATCAGATAAAACTCCAATTCAGTAGCCACCACGGCTTTTAGGCCTAAGGCCTGAAGTGGCTTTAACGCTTGATGTAGAATGTTGCGCGAGTCAAACAACGCTGGACTGCCGTCGAGCTCAGTAAAACTCGACATAACTTGAGCCGTATTAGATTTTAACCAGGTTATTGGTGCTAAGGTATTCGCTATCGGATGGATGAGTTTATCTGGATCGCCCTCGAGATTGGCAAAATCAACCTGATCACAAAACTCCCCCAGCGCGTTCAACAACATCGTCGACGCTGGAGCCTTGAGACCACTTTTAAATAGCGTCTGACAGTCTTGTCGAGGTATTCGTCTGCAGCGCACAATGCCGTTCATATCGGGCATCAATACCTCCAGCATCGCGATTTCTGGATACAGGTCTAAAAACACTTGGAGTTCTGCCTGACTCGCAATATTCATGGGTAACCTCAGTTTTTCGATGAATCAAGTCCTAAATGTTGCTTTTTTGACTACTAGCGCATCCAGTCCTTGGCAGCCATTATTAGTGATTTTCAACGGATTGATGTCGAGTTCGCTAATAAGATCGGCAAACTCAACAGCCAATACCGACAACTGGGCTGCCGCGCTACAATAAGAGTCTATATCGACCATCGGCATGCCGCGATTGCCATCCAAAGCGGGCGCCATAGTCAATTTTTGTACCGCACGCGCAACTGTTGCAGCATCGAATGGCGGCAACAACACCTGAATGTCCGCCAATATCTCGGCATAAATTCCGCCGCTGCCGACTACTATAAGTGGTCCAAACTGTTCGTCATTG
>JAPKCN010000010.1 GCA_028822945.1 Porticoccaceae bacterium
CTCTTGGTTATCTTTGAATCCTTTGAGTTTCTCGACCATAAACTCAGCTGCGGTCAAATCTTCCATATCATGGAGTAATTTTCTCAGGATCCAAACGCGCTGTAATTCAGCTTCTTCGATCAAAAGATCCTCTCGCCGAGTGCCAGAGCGGCGAATATTGATCGCTGGATAAACGCGTTTTTCAGCAATTTTTCGATCCAGATGCAACTCCATATTACCTGTGCCCTTAAATTCTTCGTAGATGACTTCATCCATTTTGGAGCCTGTGTCGACCAGTGCGGTGGCAATAATGGTCAGGCTTCCACCGTGCTCAATATTCCTTGCCGCACCGAAGAAACGTTTCGGCTTTTCTAGTGCGTGGGCATCGACACCGCCGGTTAAGACCTTGCCGGACGAGGGTATAACTGTGTTGTAAGCGCGTGCTAGGCGAGTGACCGAGTCGAGTAAAATGACTACATCCTTTTTGTGTTCGACGAGCCGCTTGGCTTTTTCAATGACCATTTCAGCGACCTGCACGTGCCGTGTTGGAGGCTCGTCAAAGGTCGACGCAATCACTTCACCGCGCACAGTCCGTTGCATTTCGGTTACCTCTTCCGGGCGCTCATCGATCAATAGCACAATGATGTAGCAATCTGGGTTGTTGCGAATAATTGACTGCGCAATATGCTGCATCATGATTGTTTTCCCCGCCTTAGGCGGTGCTACGATCAGACCCCTTTGGCCCCGTCCAATTGGCGAAATAAGATCGATAATTCGGCCAGTCAAATCTTCGGTAGATCCATTACCCGACTCCAGCGTCAGGCGATCGTCTGGAAATAATGGCGTCAGGTTTTCGAACAAAATTTTGTTTCGAACATTTTCTGGCGCGTCGTAGTTTATCTCGTCGACTTTGAGCATGGCAAAATAGCGTTCGCCGTCTTTTGGTGGACGGATTTTACCTGCTATGGCGTCGCCGGTGCGCAAATTAAAGCGCCTGATTTGACTCGGCGAAACATAAATATCGTCCGGCCCGGCAAGATAAGAAGATCCGGCGGAGCGCAAAAATCCAAAGCCATCCGGGAGTATCTCTAACACTCCATCGCCATAGATGTCTTCGCCACCTTTTGCATGGCGTTTGAGCATGGAAAAAATGATATCTTGCTTTCTGGACCGCGCTAGATTGTCAAGGCCCATGATCTCGGCTTGCTCGATGAGTTCGTCAATCGGTTTAATTTTTAATTCAGATAAGTTCATAGGATAGCTTTTTCGCTTTTTCAGACGCACTAGACGGGCGCCAAATGGGTCGTTGATTAGAATAAATAGATGAGGGTTTACGTATTATGAAGGCAGACACCGAACCGTATCTGGCCTTAGGGAGCCTTTGTTTGCTGGTAATTATAGCCAGACTGTGATAAATCGCAAGATGTTTTTGACTGCGGCTAATTTCTCGGTCGACTTTTACACAAAACTGTCGACAAACTCGACTAATTGGGCTTTGGATAATGCACCAACTTTGGTCGCTTCAATACTACCGTTTTTAAATAATAAGAGCGTCGGTATTCCGCGCACATTATACTTGGCCGCGGTCTCAGAATTAGTATCCACATCGATTTTGCAGATTTTGATCTTGCCTGCATATTCATTTGATAACTCTTCTAGAAGTGGCGCAATCATCTTGCAGGGCCCACACCAAGCCGCCCAAAAATCAACCAGTGCGGGTACATCTGACTGCAGGACATCGGCCTCGAAGCTCGCGTCGGTTACTTGGACAAGATTTTCACTCATAGTAATGGGCCTCTATTGCATTGGTTCTAAGATTAATTCGCCTGGCGCAGAATAATAGCATTAGCGTGACCGAGGCGACAATTGTTATCGCCAACATTTGCGCGTTAAATGGGACGCGACTGTGGTCATTGTTTATAACTGACGCGATCAATGCTGTGAATATGTCGTGGCCGAGGCCGACTTAAGCCCCTTGTGGGCCAACTGCCATTAGCCGAAGCCTTGCAGCAGAGTGTTCAGAAATTGGTAGCCAAGTGGGGAGGCGGCAATTCGCTTGGGATCAGATACTAAAAGACCCTGAGACCGAAGCCTTTTCAAGGATTGCGCAATATTGGAGTTATCTAAACCGGTTCTCGACGAAAAGTATTCAAGCGGCACACCCTTTTTCAGGCGCAGGGCATTCATCATGAATTCCACTGGCCGATCTACTAAAGGTATAACTTTTTGGCGATTCTCAAACAACTGTTTGGGAGCCAGATAGTTATTGGGTTGACGCGTTTTTTGACTGCGCACAATGGTCTGTTCAGTGGCTAGCGTAATCTTACCATGGGCACCCGCACCGATGCCTATATAGTCGCCAAACTCCCAGTAATTCAGATTGTGTAGAGCCTTTTGGTTGCCTTTGGCAAAAGCCGATACCTCGTATTGTTGAAATCCGTGTTCGGCAAGTACGGAAAGCCCCATAGCTTGAATATCCGCGAGTCGATCCTCTGAGGGGAGCGGAGGAGGTTGGTTGTAGAACGCCGTGTTGGCCTCGATAGTCAGTTGATACCAGGAAATGTGCTCGACTCCGGCGTCGATGGCGATGCGCAGGTCCTGCATTGACTGGGTTGCGGTCTGTTGTTCGAGACCGTGCATCAGGTCGATATTGACGCGTTTAAAATTGGCGGTTGCCGCCGCCTGAATAGAGCGTTCAGCCTGCTGTCCATCATGCACCCGACCGAGGCGTTCGAGGTGGCGGCTGTCGAAGCTCTGAACACCGAGCGATAAGCGATTGACACCGGCCTCGCGATAGTCATTAAAACGTTTTTGCTCGACGCTGCCAGGGTTCGCTTCGAGGGTGATTTCGATAAGATCACAAAAACCTACAAGGTGCTCGGCAGCTTCAATAATATGGTTGATAGCTGCGCCCGAAAAAAGACTGGGTGTGCCACCTCCAAAAAAAATCGAGCTTAATTTTCGACCCTGCACCCAGTCTAGCTGTTGATTGAGATCCTCGATCAAAGCCTCGACATAGGCTTTCTCCGGGATTTCGTCGCGACTGACATGCGAATTAAAGTCGCAGTAAGGACATTTTTTGGTGCACCAGGGAATGTGCACATAGAGCCCTAGTGGAGGCAAAGTCAGAGTCACTGGTACAGAGGACGTCGCAGCTGTCATAGGCTTTCGTTGGGACTTATACGCTGTCGGCTCAAAGCATTTAAAAGTTGCCGCATAGCTTTGCCACGATGACTAACACGGTTTTTAATCGGCGCCGCAAGTTCGGATGCGCGGCGTCCGCTGTCGGCGACTATAAACAACGGGTCATAACCAAAGCCCTGATCACCGAGTGGTTGCATTGCGATGCTGCCCTCCCACTGCGCCTGACATATCAACGGAGTCGGATCGAGGTGGTGTTTGAGGTAGACAATCACGGTATGGTAACGCGCGCTGCGCTCGCGAGTAGTTGCACCGGCGAGGCGTTGTAACAGATATTGATTGTTATCTGTATCCGTGGCGTCGGCTCCGGAAAAGCGCGCCGAATAAATCCCCGGAGCTCCTCGCAAATAGTCGACCTCGAGTCCAGAGTCGTCGGCGAGTGCCGGACGTTTGGCGATAAGCGACGCATGGCGTGCCTTGATAAGGGCATTTTCGATAAACGTTAGCCCAGTCTCCTCTGCGGATTCGATCGCGAGTTCGGATTGCGGTACCACCGACATACCGAGGCCGTCGAGCATTTGCTGGAATTCACGAAGTTTTCCAGCATTGCTGCTGGCAAGAACAATATCTATATCCATAGGCTTTGAGCTCACTAGCTAGCGATCAATATACATAATTTTTTGGAATTTGAAGTCGTATGCAAGGGACTCCGGATTGGCCTGAATGCGTATTTTAAAGGTTAAAAAATCCTGATTGTCGAAATCGAAGGCTGCCAAGTAGTAAACCGTCGAAGCTTCACGTATTTCTATGAATTTAAGAGTTTGGCTTTGTTGCATTATATTTAAAACTTCGCCAGACACGATAGTCGGCAAACCTGTGCCCAAGTCTCTCATAGTTGCGATGTTCACTAAACCACCGTCTACGCCGCGTTTGAGGTCATAGGCGCGGGCGACCTGCGCAGGGATAAAGGAACTTGGAAAGGCACTGTAAAATATTTTTAGATCGCCGTGCTGTTTGTAAAAGTCGTTCGCGGTTGTTGGCAAGGCAATCAACCAGCACACCAGTATTACAAGATACATACATTTTTTCCTAGTGCACTTACACCTATTTTAGCTAGCGACTGAGATGATAGACCGCGGTCTCGGTAAACAAATTTGGCCAGATCTTTTGTAGACATCGGTCGAGTATTCCTTGGCTAATGCAGTGGCGTTGAAGTATACGGATATTACGTTGATAACATAGTGCTTCGAAATCAGTATAGGTAAAAAAGTGGATATTCGGCGTGTCGTACCACTCGTAGGCGAGCTGCTGGGTAACTGGCATACGCCCGCGAAAACCCAGATCAGTGCGGGTTCGCCAGTGACCAAAATTGGGGAAGGTGACAATGCACTGTTGGCCGATTCGAAGCATTTCGTCGAGCACAAGGTGTGGGTAGCGCATGACTTGCAGTGCTTGGGTCATGATCACGCTATCAAAGCTGTTATCGGCGAAATTGTGCAAACCGGAGTTTAAGTCCTGCTCAATCACATTCAGGCCTTTACCAATGCAAACCTGTATGGATCCTGGGTCGATTTCTAAACCGTAACCACAGATATTGCGCGTCTTTATAAGGTGGGCGAGTAGTGAGCCGTCGCCGCAACCGAGATCGAGAACACGGATATCGCGGTCTATCCAGTCGTTGATTACAGTAAAATCTGTAGTCACTCGTCGACTACCCCCAATCTGTCCGCGACCCGACTCAAATAGCCGCCAAGGATTTTTTCGTAACGTTGGTTGGGTAGTAAAAAAGCATCGTGTCCTTGGTCAGACTGGATTTCTGCGTAAGAAACGTTTTTGCCCGCACCAATCAGCGCGTCGGTAATTTCTCGAGAACGCTGTGCCGGAAAGCGCCAGTCACTGGTAAACGAAATCACTAAAAAATTGCATGATGCATGCTTAAACGCCTCGACTGGATCGTGACAGTACTCGCGCGATAGATCAAAATAATCGAGCATTTTAGTAATTAAAATATATGTATTCGCATCGAAATCGTCGGCAAATTTGTCACCCTGATAATTCAGATAACTCTCGATTTGAAACTCTATTGGATCGGTCTTGCCAACTAAAAAATTTCCGCTGTGTAGTTCGCGCCCAAATTTCTCGGCCATGGCTACATCAGATAAATAGGTGACATGGCCAATCATGCGCGCTAGCGCGAGTCCGCGACGGGGGACGCTGTGCTCTTCGAGATAGCGGCCGGAAAGATAGTCCGGATCAGATTTTATAGCTCGGCGGGCGATCTCGTTAAAGGCAATATTTTGTGCAGACAGTTTCATCGCTGATGCAATCACTATGCTGTTGAGTAACTTCTCGGGATATTCAAGCGACCAGCGCATCGCCTGCATGCCACCGAGACTGCCACCGACGACGGCCGCCCAGCAGTCAATGGCAAAGTGGGACATCAACATTTTTTGCGATTCCATCCAGTCCCGCGCACGCAGAGGAGGAAAATCTGGCCCCCAGGGCTTTTCCGTCTCCGGATTGATTGTCATCGGGCCGGTACTGCCAAAACAACTTCCGATATTGTTTGGACTGACAATAAAAAATCGCTCGGTGTCCATCGCTTTGCCAGGGCCTATATAATGATCCCACCAGCCGGGCTTGCGATCGCCGGCATGCCAGCCTGCCGCGTGGTGGCTGCCGCTGAGGGCGTGGCAGATGAGGATCGCATTGCTGCGCTCGGAATTAAGTCTCCCGTAGGTCTCGAAGTATAAGTGATGTTCAGCAAGTACTATGCCGCAGGCCAGTTTGATAGGCTTGTCAATATGCAGGACATCGGTGTCGACCAGACCAACGGAGTGCTCGTCATATGCAGACATGACTAGATTTGCGCGTAAAAAATTATCATAATCGTCTAGTCTAAAAGGGCGCTAGTCACAACGCAACCGTGAAGTCGGTATTTTTAACGGTGCCGAGTTTCGGCCATACTAGGTAAAAACAAAAAGGGGTATCTAATGCAATACAAAAAGCTCGGCAAGAGTTCTTTGGAGGTTTCAGTTATTGGTTTGGGCACCATGACTTGGGGCGAGCAGAATAGCGAGCAGGATGCTTTTGAACAGATGGATTATGCGTTCTCGCAAGGCGTAAATTTGCTCGATGCAGCAGAGATGTACCCCGTTCCGCCGCGACCGGAGACTGCCGGTCGCACCGAGACCTATATCGGGAACTGGCTAGCTGACCGCGATTGCCGTAGCGATATTGTGCTCGCCACCAAGGTTGTCGGGCGCTCGGATAGTCTTTCTGGTGCCGGTCATATCCGCGGGGGTTCGAGACTAAACCGCGATCATATTAGGCGTGCTGTAGAGGGTTCTCTGCAGCGCTTGCGCACGGACAGTCTCGATCTCTACCAGATTCATTGGCCAGAGCGAGCGACAAACTTTTTTGGTCAGCGCGGTTATCGACACAATCCGGCGGAAGATGGAATTGCAATTGCCGACACACTCGAGGCACTCGGCGAATTAGTGGCTGAAGGGATCATCAAGCACATTGGTATTTCCAACGAAACTAGCTGGGGGCTCATGGAGTACATAAGGGTTTCTGAACAGCGCGATCTACCGCGACTCATAAGTGTACAAAACCCCTACAGTCTTTTGACCCGACAGTATGAGGTCGGCCTGGCGGAGATGGGATTGCGCGAGTCTGTGGGTTTACTCGCCTATTCGCCATTGGCATTTGGTGTGCTCAGTGGTAAGTATTTAAACAATCAACTACCTAACGGGTCGCGATTGGCGCTCTTCAAGCGATTCTCGCGCTACACCAGCCAGCTCTCGGCCGCCGCTACCGGAGCATATGCCGAGGTAGCCGCAAAGTATCAGATGACACTGACGCAAATGGCATTAGCGTTCGTTTGTCGGCAACCATTTGTAGGCAGTTGTTTGATCGGCGCCACCAGCATGCCCCAGCTGGTTGAAAATATTGCCAGTCATAGCTGTGAGCTAGCGCCAGAGTTATTGTCCGATATCGAAGAAGTTGCCTCTCAACACCCAGATCCAGCGGCCTAGCAGTCTGCCTACTCGATCCTAAAAGAGCAGTTGATCGAGTATTATCTCGAGCATGGGGAGAATCCGATCACGCACCAGAATGAGTCCGATAATGGCGACCATCGAAGAGATATCGAGAATCCCGATAGGCGGAATAATACGCCGAAATGGCTTTAGGTAGGGATCGATAATTTGATTGATCAATTGAATATGTGGGTGATTGGCGGCATCCAGCCAACTGGCAACAGAGACGGCCAAAATGCCCCAAAAATAAATTTCGATGACGCCGCTAAAGACCCCAAAGACCGCCACAATTAGATAATTCGGTAGCTCTTCGAAGACTAGTCGACCGACACCGATGAGAACCCAGAAATGGAGCCATTTGACTAGAATAGCGCCGATTAAAGCCGCACTGTTAAAGGTCCCTAGCGTCGGGAACAGTCGGTGAAGCGGTTCCACCAGTGGCGCAGTTAGTTTAAATACCGCTTGTGATAACGGATTGAAAAAATCTGCTTGTACCCATTGCAAGAGTAACCTGACGAGTAGCAGTAAGCTGTATAAATGTAAGATTACATCGACAAGATTCAGCGCCATGGAGCCTAGCGGCATAATATAGCACTCCAGCGATAAACGCATATTGACTCAGCTTGAGTAATCATTCGACATTTCCTCGGCGCGCGTTACGGCGGCCTGCATAGCGCGTCTTAGAAGGTCTTCTAGACCGCCATTATCGAGAGTTTCGATAGCACGTTCGGTGGTGCCGCCAGGAGAGGTTACCTGCTGGCGCAACTCGCCGGGTGGGCTCGCAGTGCTGCGTGCCATCTCCGTAGCGCCGCGCGCGGTTTGCAGCACTAATTCGCGTGCGGTTTGCGCGGGTAACCCTAGTTCCACGGCGACCCGTTGCATGATTTCAAAGACTAAAAAAAAGTATGCTGGGCCGCTACCAGACACGGCAGTCACTACATCGACTTGATTCTCAGTTTCCAACCAACAACTGGAACCGACGGCATTGAACAGTTGCTCAACGGTATCGCGTTGTTGACTTGTAACGTGGCTATTGGCAAACAATCCAGCGGCCCCATTGAGCACCATGGCCGGCGTATTTGGCATCGCACGGACAATCGCGAGGCTCTCGCCAAGCCAGTTTCGCAAGGCGCCAAGCGGCACACCGGCGGCAATTGATACCACTGCACAGCGCGGTTTAAGCGCCGTCCTTAGATCGCGTGCAATGTCGCCGATTAGCTGTGGTTTGACTGCCAGTACGACGATGTCGGCACTGTTAACTGCGGCGCGATTATCATTAAACGCAGTGATTTGGTGGCGCTCTTGTATGGCCTTTCGCGCTAAGTCCTCAGGGTCGCTGACGCTTAGTTGCCGGCGTTGATAGCCGTTGGCCAGTAGCCCGCCAATCAGGCAAGAGGCCATATTGCCACCACCAATAAAGGCGATTGAATTCATACTGATGTGTACTCCCTAGGTCTGTTGTTCACTCTGCACGCCTCTCGCGAGGGCCGAAAATATCAGTACCGATACGCACCACTGTTGCGCCCTCTTGAATTGCCGCCTCGAGGTCCGCAGACATCCCCATCGAGAGAGTATCTAATTTTTGCGAATTGTCCAGACCACTATTGATTTCTTCTTGCAGAGTCCGAACCCGCGCAAATACACTGCGTTGTGCGCTCTCATTGTCGCGCGGCGCTGGGATAGCCATCAGTCCGCGCAGCCGAATATGCGGTAGTTCGAGAACCTGTTTGACGGCATCGCCCACGGTAGTCGTGGACAGCCCAGCTTTCGAAGCTTCATTGTCAATATTGACCTGTAAGCAGATATTCAGCCGTCGCTGCGCTGGATCGCGGTGGTTGTTTAGGCGCTGCGCAATCTTCATGCGATCTACACTGTGAACCCAATCGAAGCGATCGGCTATTATGCGTGTCTTATTGGTTTGCAATGCGCCTATAAAGTGCCAGATTATAGACTTTTCTTTTAGTCGATCGATTTTCTCAATGGCTTCTTGGACGTAATTTTCGCCAAACGCATGCACTCGTGCCTCAAAGGCCTCGTTAATAGCCATATGGCTGCGTGTTTTACTGACTGCTAGTAAAACAATATCGCGCTCGCTGCGACCGGCTTTTTCTGCCGCCGTCTTGATCCGTTGGCGAACGCTGACTATCCTTGAGATTATACTGTGCATACCTTTGTATTGCTCGATGATTTTTACTGGCAAATTTAACCCACTGCCAGCGAGCTTGTAAAGATTTTTGTGCGGGTTCTGACTGCTATTCTTGCCTATTTCATGCAGTATTTTTTAGGGCTTATCGCCCAATTGTGGGTTGTCCAGCCAACTCTGTAGAATTAAGGCCGCGGCAATGTCATCGATTTTGTCGAGGACGCGTCCGCCACTTTTTAGACAGGCCGCTTTTGCCTCGCGGCTAGTGAGTCTCTCGTCAACCATCAGGGCGTCGATATTAAATCGTCCTTGCAATCGCCGAGCAAACTTTCTAGCTCGCCGGCTCAGTTCACTCTCCGAGTCATCCATATTGAGTGGCAGTCCGACGATGATTAAATCGGGTTGCCACTCGCTCAGGATAGCCGCCAATGTGATCCAGTTGGGAACGCCATCACTGGCCGAGATAATGTTCAAAGGAGTGGCTGTGTTGGTCACGGTCTGTCCGGTTGCTATGCCGATTTTCGCGGTGCCGAAATCAAATCCTAAAAGACATTTTTTGGCGGGTGCGTTAGGCATGACCAGAATCGAGAGATAGGCGGTTGAGATCTATGCCGATCGACGAAGCCGCAGCATGGGCACGCTTTTCACAATCGATATTGAAAATTATTGTAGAATTTGCAGGCATTGTGAGCCAGCTGTTCTGCACTAGTTCCTCCTCCAATTGACCGGCACCCCAACTGGAATAGCCTAGTGTGATTAGCGACTTTTCGGGGCCGTTGCCAATCGCGATATCGCTAAGAATATCTTTTGACGCAGTCAGGCTCACATCCTCGGAAATTGCCACTGTAGATTCCCACTTTTGGCCGCAACTCTGATGGAGTATAAAGCCTCGGTCGCGCTGCACGGGGCCGCCTGCAAAAATCAACGATTCGCCGTTGTTGTCGCTGTATTGAAGTTGTAACTGATCAAAGATAGCTTTCGCAGGAATATCCATCTGATTATTGATAACCAGACCCATGGCACCCTCTTCGCTGTGCTCACAGATGTATACCACCGACTGAGAAAAATTAGGGTCATTGAGACCGGGCATCGCCAATAAAAAGTGGTTCTTGAGGTTGGTAATTGGGAGAGTCTGTTTTTCCATATTCATAATATGCAGGTTTGATTGGCGAAACTCAAGGCCTGAGGCAATAAGTTTTTCTAATTTCTGTCGGTTGCACACGGCCTAATTTAGCTCAGCCGTTGAGGTAGATCTCAATCGCAGCCATAAGGCGGTCGCCGACAGCGAGGTCTGTTGCGCGTTCTATTTCACGGGCACAAGTCGGGCTAGTAACGTTGATTTCGGTTAAATAATCGCCGATCACATCGAGGCCAACGAACAATAACCCCTTTGCCAGTAAAGTCGGGGCAATTTGTTCTGCGACAGCGTAATCACGGTCGCTCAAAGGCTGCACCATGCCGCGACCCCCAGCCGCCAGATTGCCGCGAAAGTCGTCGCCAGTCGGCACTCTCGCAAGGCAGTGAGACATTATCTCGCCGCCGATCACCAAAATACGCTTGTCACCGAAAACAATCTCTGGCAGATAGCGTTGCGCCATAATGCTTTGTTGGCTATTTTGCGTCAGCGTTTCGAGAATAACATTGATATTTTGGTCGCCCTGTTGAACCCGAAAAATTGATGTGCCGCCCATACCATCCAAGGGTTTATAGACCACATCGCCATGTTCGCTCAAGAACTCCTTTAGGCGTTTTTGATCGCGACTCACCAGCAGTGGTGGGGTACACTTGGGGAATTCCGTGGCAAAAATCTTTTCATTGCAATCGCGCAAACTCTGTGGTCGATTAAGCACCGCGCAGCCGCGTCGCTCAGCGGCTTCGAGAATGTATGTGGCGTAGATGTACTCGCTGTCAAACGGCGGATCTTTGCGCATCAGTATCACGTCCAGTGACTCCAATGCCGCATCTTCGCCCGGACCCAAGGAATACCAGCGGTTTTCGTCATCGAATACCTCTAGTGTATGCATTTCGGCACGCGGATAACCATTCTGCAAAAAAAGCTGACCTTGCTGCATGTAGTAAAGTCGATATCCAGCGCGCTGCGCTGCTAGTAGCAGCGCTAGAGTTGTGTCTTTGTGGTAATTGATGTTTTCGATAGGGTCCATCACGACCCCAAGAGTTTTTCCTGACATTAATTCTCTTAGTGCACGAGTGTCAACAATTAAAGGTCCAATATTATAACCCAGTAAGCGATTAAAAACTCTCACTTCACTGCTACCCAACGGGCGTCGGTTAACGCTATTATGAAGTCTAACGCAACTTGCGACTTAATTTCGGTAAAATCGAAAAAATGCCGACACAGTTAATTGAATTAAGGAGATTGTAATGCATGGCCTAATGATGGATATGCCGTTGACGATTACGTCTATTATGCGGCACGCTGACACGGTGCACCGCGATTCAGAGATTGTCTCGGTAACCGCTGACAATCTGCAGCACCGCTATTCTTATGGTGACGCCTTTCGCCGCGTGCGGCAGTTAGCTAACGCCCTCGCTAAGTCTGGATTGGTAATGGGTGATCGCATCGCGACCTTAGCTTGGAATGACTACCGGCATTTTGAGCTTTATTATGCGGTGTCTTGCGCGGGGCAGGTCTGTCACACTGTCAATCCACGCCTTTTCCCCGAGCAAATCGAGTATATATTAAACCACGCCGAGGATCGCTGGGTGTTTTTAGACCCAATGTTTGTGCCTTTGATGGAGCAAATGCAGAATCGCTTACCGTCGGTGGAGGGGTTTGTCGTGCTCACCAGCCAACAGAATATGCCCAGTCATAATTTGCGTAATTGCCACAACTACGAAAGTTTTATCGGCGCTCAAGCGGATATTTTTGAATGGCCAGATCTGCATGAGAACGACGCTAGTTCGCTATGTTATACCTCGGGAACCACAGGCAACCCCAAAGGCGTGCTCTATAGTCATAGGAGTACGGTGTTGCACTCACTGGTCGGCGCGTTGCCGGATGTTATGAATCTCTCGGTCGACGATGTTGTAATGCCGATTGTGCCGATGTTCCATGTCAATGCTTGGGGTACTGCATACAGTGCTCCAATGATCGGCAGCAAACTGGTTTTGCCCGGAGCAAAAATGGCTGATGGCGAGACGTTAGTGCGATTAATCAATGCTGAAAAGGTCAATTATTCGCTTGGGGTGCCGACTATTTGGCTAGCTTTAGTGAATTATTTAGAACTATCAGGCGAAACCGTGAAGTCTTTAAAAACTGTCGTTGTTGGAGGATCGGCCGTCCCGTTGTCACTCATGCAAGCGCTAGAAAAACACGGTATTTGGGCTAATGTTGCGTGGGGGATGACCGAGATGAGCCCGCTGGGAAGTTACAATTATCAGACCGCAGACATGCGTCGTTCGACGCGGCAGCAGATCGATCAGATACGTATAAAAGCGGGGCGTAATGTATTCGGTGTGGAAATGAAAATCGTCGATCAAAACGATCAGAGTCTGCCCCGCGATGGTCAGAGTTCCGGTCTCTTAAAAGTGCGGGGCCCCTGGGTGTGCAGTGGCTACTATCGCGCTGAAGAGCCCACTGCGGTAGATACAGACGGTTGGTTCGATACGGGTGATATGGCGAGTATCGATGGCCAGGGAATGCTCACTATCACCGACCGTGTCAAAGATGTGATTAAATCTGGCGGTGAGTGGATCAGTTCTATCGACATTGAAAATGCGGTTATGGCGCATCCACATGTGGGCGAGGCTGCGGTGATTGGTATAGCGCATGAACAGTGGACTGAGAGACCCCTGCTTGTTATCGTCCCAGCAGATGGCGCCACGCCTGACGAAGACGCAATACTGGCGTTTTTAAAGGGTAAAATTGCCAGTTGGTGGATACCCGACGCCTGCATTTTGGTCGATAACATCCCGCACACGGCAACTGGAAAAATCAGTAAAAAAGATTTGCGCGAACAGTTTAAGGATTTTACCCCCAGTTAATTTAGCGCTGTCGGGACGCGGGGAGATGCCTATAGCTCATTGTAGATGTTCTTTTCGGAAATCGGATTGCTGAGGGTATCTCAATATTTCCTGAGCGAGGCCCTGCAACGCACCAATTGTCCGGCCGTCGAGCAATGTGCCCGGAATCGTCTTTTGTCAATAGCGCCAATTTGTAATAGTTGCGATTTACTGCCAATCTGCAGGCGGATCTTTTGTTCTGTGTGTGTTAGATTACCAAAGGAATGTAGGAGGGTATTTCTGAGTATGTTACAGCGCCGGTTTCCACGCTCTACGTCGGGGTTAAAAAATTCCATTCACAACTAACGAGATTCGGGTGTTAAATGGCTGATTATAAAATTGCACCATCTATTTTGGCTGCGGATTTTGCCCGCCTCGGAGCCGAGGTGGATGAAGTTTTAGAGGCTGGTGCCGACGTGGTTCACTTCGATGTCATGGATAACCATTACGTACCGAATTTGACCATCGGCCCTCTGGTTTGTGAGGCCCTGCGCAAGCATGGCGTCACGGCGCCGATCGACGTCCATTTGATGGTACAACCGGTAGACGACCTAATCCGCACTTTCGCAGATGCCGGAGCCAGTTATATTACCTTTCACCCGGAGGCGTCGGCACACGTCGATCGATCGCTGCAGCTTATTGCCGACCTCGGCTGCAAGGCGGGTCTGGTGCTTAATCCTGGCACCGGCCTAGATGCGGTTCGCTGGGTGATAGATCGCCTCGATATTTTGTTGTTAATGTCGGTTAATCCAGGCTTTGGCGGTCAAGCCTTTATCCCTCAGACGCTAGAGAAATTGCGCGCCGCTAAAAAGCTGATCGACAGTAGTAGTCGAGATATTCGCCTAGAGGTCGATGGCGGTGTCGGCGTTGGTAATATCGGCGAGGTGGCGCGCGCGGGCGCCGACATGTTTGTCGCTGGGTCAGCTATTTTTAGTCAGCCAGATTACGCTGTAGTGATCGCCCAAATGCGTGCTGAGTTGTCAAAAGTGGCGACTGCCGCAGTTTAGGCTATTACTGCGTGCCGTTAATCGTCTACTCTTATCATGTGGTTACAGGAATTTTCAGTTGAAATACTTATTTTCTTTTCAGTCTCTGGCAGGCCTTCGGGCACGGTATTGGCGAAATTAGTTCGCCAAAAATAGATATTACACCTGCCGGACCGTTAACTGAACAAGGAATGCCGCATGAATGCCGAACAGCTCGCCGAGCTTGCTGACCAGGAATACAATCGTGTTCCGATCACCCGAGAATTATTAGCGGACCTAGAAACGCCTTTAAGTGTGTATTTAAAGCTTGCTAGCGGGCCTAATTCCTATTTGTTTGAATCGGTGCAAGGTGGCGAGAAATGGGGTCGCTACTCGCTCATTGGACTGCCCTCGGCCACTGTACTGACGGTTTTTGGGTCGCGTTTAGAGATCAGGCACAACGGGCAGCTCACCGAGTCATGTGAAACTCTCGACCCACTGGCCGAAATTGAGGTTTTTCGGCAGTCATTTAAAATTCCTAGCGTACCAAATTTGCCGCGTTTTACGGGCGGGTTGGTGGGCTACTTTGGCTATGACACAGTGCGCTTCGTCGAGCCACGATTGCACGATAGTGCGCCCGTCGATGTGTTGGGCACCCCGGACATCTTGTTAATGGTCTCAGATGAGGTAGTTGTTTTTGACAATTTAGCAGGTAAAGTTATCCTCATTGTGCACGCGGATCCTGCTTGCCCAGGAGCCTTGGCTCGTGCGCAATCGAGATTAGACTGTTTGCAAACGCAGTTACTCGATGCGCCACCGAGACTGCCAGATTTGAATTTGCAGGGCCGCGCCAGCGACCAATTTGTCTCTAGCTTTGGCAAGCGTGAATACCTGCGTGCAGTCGATCGCGTTAAGCAGTACGTGCTGGACGGGGATGTCATGCAAGTCGTGACGTCGCAGCGCCTGTCTGCGCCGTTTGCGGCGCCGCCGATCAACTTATATCGCGCTTTGCGTATTTTCAATCCCTCTCCATATATGTATTTTTTAGATTTGGATAGCTTTCATATTGTAGGCTCCTCTTCCGAAGTGCTGGCGCGATTGGAAGATGGTATGGTCACTGTGCGGCCAATTGCCGGCACGCGCCGACGCGGTGCCAACGAGCGTGAGGACAGTGAACTAGAGGCTGAGATGCTTGCCGATCCCAAGGAGATTGCCGAGCATTTGATGCTCATCGACTTGGGGCGCAATGATGTTGGACGCATTAGCCGCACAGGGAGCGTAAAGGTTACGGAAAAAATGGTGGTCGAGCGCTATTCCCACGTGATGCATATCACGTCCAATGTCGTCGGCGAAGTTGTCCCTGGAACAGGGCCGGTAGATGTACTTCGCGCCACTCTTCCTGCGGGTACCCTGAGCGGAGCGCCAAAAATTCGTGCTATGCAAATTATCGATGAATTAGAGCCAGTGAAACGCAATATCTACGGTGGCGCGGTCGGTTATATTGGCTGGAACGGTAATATGGACACCGCCATCGCGATTCGTACTGCGGTGATCAAAGATGAACAGTTGCATGTGCAAGCTGGCGGTGGTGTGGTTGCCGACTCGGATCCTGAACTGGAATGGGAGGAGACTATGAACAAAGCGCGTGCAATTTTCAAAGCTGCCGGAATGGTTGGACTGACAAAATGATTCTGATGATCGACAACTATGATTCCTTTACCTACAACGTGGTGCAGTATCTCGGCCAGTTAGGCGCCGAGGTGGTCGTGCATCGAAATGATGAAATTGATATCGAGTCGATTGAAAAACTCGCTCCAGATCATATCGTTATCTCTCCGGGGCCATGTGCGCCGGATCAGGCAGGTATTTCGATGGAGCTTATTCGGCGCTTTGGCGCATCGATCCCTATTCTTGGCGTGTGTCTGGGTCACCAGAGCATCGGTCAGGCTCTCGGTGGCAGCGTGGTGCGTGCTCGGCAGGTGATGCACGGCAAGACCTCGCAGATATACCACACTGGCAAGGGAGTTTTTCGCAACTTGCCAAGCCCTTTTGTGGCTGTCCGCTATCATTCTTTGGTGGTTGCCCGCGATGATTTACCGACAGATTTAGAGATTACCGCTTGGAGTCAAACTGCGGGCGGCGAAGTGGATGAGATCATGGGATTTAGGCACCGCCACCATACGCTTGAGGGCGTGCAGTTTCATCCAGAATCGATATTGACTGAGAACGGGCACGATCTGCTGAATAATTTTCTCGAGGGTCGGCGATGAACATTGTCGAGGCGCTCGCGCGTTTGGTCAAAGGTGGCGATCTAGAGATCGGAGAAATGCGCTCAGTGATGCGGCAGATTATGACCGGCACCGCCGATGACGCCCAGATAGGTGGTTTTTTGGTGGCATTGCGGGTCAAGGGTGAAACCATTGCAGAAATTACTGGTGCGGTTGAAGTCATGCGCGAATTGGTAACTGCGGTGCCGATTGAGGACGAGCAGCTCGTCGATATCGTCGGCACTGGCGGCGACGGGGCCAGCCTTTTTAATGTTTCAACGTCTGCGAGTTTTGTGGTGGCTGCAGCTGGAGGGCGGGTAGCTAAGCACGGTAATCGTTCAGTCAGCAGCAACAGTGGCGCTGCTGACTTACTTCAGGCGGCAGGAGTGAACATTGATTTGACTCCCCCCCAAGTAGCTCGATGTGTCACCGAAATCGGGCTTGGGTTTATGTTTTCTCCAGCGCATCACGGCGCGATGAAATATGCGCTCGGTCCACGCAAGGCACTCGGTCTAAGAACTATCTTTAATGTACTGGGGCCGATGACTAATCCAGCTGGCGTCCGACGTCAGTTGATTGGCGTTTACGCCAAACAGCTCTGTACTCCTGTGGCCGAGGTTCTTGGACACCTAGGGGCGCAGCATGTGATGGTTGTGCACTCCGAAGATGGCCTCGACGAGATCAGTATTGCCGCGCCGACCCATGTTGCAGAGTTTGTCAACGGTGCTATGCGCGAGTACCAAATAGAGCCGCGAGCAGTGCTTGGCGAAGACCACTCATTAGCGGGTTTGACTGTTAACGGAGCACAACAATCGTTAGCATTAATCGTCGATGCACTGGGCAAACAACAGGGGCAATACGCCCGCGCAGCGGCCGATTTGATCGCTATCAATGCCGGTGCAGGGCTTCTAGTTTGCGGCATCGCCAGACATCTTGAAGAGGGAGTTGCAATGGCTCAGGACATTATTGGCTGTGGGTTGGCGCGTGCCAAAATCAGCGATTTGGCGAACTTTACGCAATGCCAACGCGATGCCGATTAATAGTCGGTGATACGCTGTACTGGAGGACGAAACCCTATGAATAACACTCCGACGATTTTAAAGAAAATTTTGCAACGCAAGGATGAAGAAATTCGCCTCCGCCAACAGCGAGTAAGTCTAACGAAAATAATCCAACTGATCGATTCTGCTCCACCGATTAGGAGTTTTCATGCGGCACTCCGCCGGCGTCTGGCGGCTGGCCAGGCGGCGGTTATAGCAGAGATTAAAAAGGCCTCCCCAAGCAAGGGGGTGATTCGCGCTGACTTCGACCCTGTGGCAATTGCACAGAGTTACGTGCGCGGCGGTGCAACCTGCTTATCCGTGTTAACGGACCAGGATTTTTTTCAGGGCAGTGACGAGTACCTCTCAGCCGTTCGTGCGAGTTGCGATTTACCGATAATTCGCAAAGACTTTATTATTCATTCTTATCAGGTATACGAGGCTCGGAAAATTGGTGCTGATTGTATTTTGCTGATTGTATCAGCACTGGTACCGGCGCAGCTTAGCGAG
>JAPKCN010000144.1 GCA_028822945.1 Porticoccaceae bacterium
CTCGTCGAGATCCTCTGGTGGGGTCAGCAGTAATAACTCATAAGATTTTTGATTAAGAGTCAGATAACTGCCCAAAACGGTGTACTCGCCGTCCTCCATTAACAGCATTGCCTTGTAGGCCAACTGATTCCTTTTATTGACTGTCATCAATTGCGACGAACGCAAAAAACATTCCTTTACGCCGTCTAGTTTGGCCACATTTGAGCGAATAATACTCTTGATATCAGTGAGATTCCCGCCGCCTAGATATTTGACCCGCATTGGATCGCTGCGATCCTCGACCACGATTAACCGACAGGCGACTTGAGCGTCGCCCAAAGCGCAAAAAATGGTCACACTGGGCTCAGTCTGTTTGACGTCGGCCTCGGTCTCGCCAAGCGACCAGATCATATTTTCGGAGTCGGGAATTAGCAAAAAAAAGCGATCTAAAATGCACATCAGATTGCCATTCAATCGCGACGGCTCAACCGGTTGATCAGTCAGTGAAAAAACTTTTAGATCGCCGCTTTGGAACCTATAGACATCGTCAAAACAGTTAAAGTTATTTAAATAGACATTCTCATCAATCACCTTATTGCGTAAAAATAAATAACAAGAGAGAAACGGAAAACACAATAACATGGCCAAAATCGCGCGAAATAGCCACTTTAAATGCACAGATGCTGGATAAAAAATCTCGGCTATTAGATACCAACCGCTAAACATTGCGTTGAGATAATCATAAAGATAGGTCCATATTTCCGCCGGCAAAAAATCCAGCACATAGCCGGCCAGATCGAAGGCAGTAAAGCTAATCGCAACCCCGACAAAAAGCATCAACGTAACTTCGGCCCGGCCACTGCCTACCTTGCCAAAAAAATTTTTAAAATTGTAAATAAGCACTCTCAAAAAAGACCCCAAAAACCTTATCTAGGCAGTTTTTTATAGTCAGTAATACTAACAAATTAGTACGCCATACGGGTTATTATAGTGGTTCCGCGGATTAAAAAAACCACCTCAGTCGCTCCTAACTATTTCTAACTGCTCTTTGGCCCGAGGATTTACTTGGCATAGCTTAGCACTTCACCAAATTGCTACTGGCTGACCTGTCTAAGCTTTAACGGCTAAACCCTGGGCAACTACTGTCGATTAAGTATTTAACAGGGCGGGTACGATACAACGACCCAACAACGCCAATAAACGCATTGCCCGTGCCAAAAAATGACCAACAAAGGTTTGTTGTTATGCTGCGAATTACCACCGTCATAGCTCTGATCATTCTAACCGCCTGTGGAGGCGGAGCCGGATCTTCTTCCGCGCCAGAAATCCCCTCTGGACTAGACAGCCAAAAACTTTATCTCTTTCATCGCCTCGGCGGTATCGATGGTATTCAAAAGCTCAAAAAGAAACCCGTGGCGAAGGCCGATCCAGCGCGTTTAGATGTTTATTGGAAGTGTGGGTTAAAAGCGGTTGGAAAAAAGCTATCGGGCAGCACATTAGATAGCCTAACCGCGGAATATACAGCACGCGAAGATTTAGTCGCCGGTGAGATTAATCGACCCACATACAAACAACGTATTTCGGCTGTCACAAGTTTGAAAGCGGCGATGACCAATCGAGATAAGACCTATCTCAATGCTATAGACGGCGGCATGGCTCGCTGCAAGCGTGCGTTCGAAGAGGCTTAACGACAAGATCTAAGCTCTGTCCTTCGCTCGCTCGGGGCTGAGTGTCGGAAAACTACAAAGCGCGCCGCACGCGGGGTCATTGGTGTTCGCCGACCGCTGCGATGCCCCAAAAATTGTAGCCGGCAAAGCGTGGCGTACTAGGCAAGTACATCTGCTCAAGATTTTCTAATACAAACCCAGCGTCGTCTAGCAATCTCGGGATATCTCGATTTAGGTGACAGCCACCGGCAAACATTCCCCAAAACGGATCTATACGCGCTTGCCAGCGCGCGACTGAGGCGTCCGGCGCTAGCCCATGTTCGCAAAAGACCAGTCGCCCGCTAGGCTTGAGAACGCGAGACATTTCGCGACAGGCGCTCAGGGCGTCAGGGATCGTGCACAGGGTATACGTGACCACCACGGTATCAACAGAGTTGCTAGGTAGATCTATCGCCTGAGCGTCCCCAATCAAAAAATCTACAGCGACACTGTGGGACGCGGCGACACATTGCGCCAGTGCATTTAGTTCTAGCGAGGGATCCAAACCGATTACCCTGTCTACCCGAGATGCGTCATAAAAGGGGATATTTAATCCCGACCCAATGCCCACTTCGAGCACCGTACCACTGGCGTTTGGTAGCACTTTCTGGCGCTGTCGAGTCACCGGTTTCGAGCTACATAGGCAGTTCAGCAATGGAGGTAATATATACTTTTCGTAGAGCGTCAAAATGATCTCCTAAGGGTTAAAGGCGCTAATTGAGATCGGCGGCATGCTCCCTGAGTAGTTCAATTGGGACAATCTCGAGAGCCCTATTGTTGGTGCGTTTAAGATAAACTCGCGGCGCGACACCCGCCTGCTGTGCCTCTAGCCAGCGCGTGGCGCACAGACACCAGGCTTGACCATCGACGAGGCCAGCAAACTGATACTCTGGGCGCGGCGTGGAAAGATCGTTGCCACGACTCTTTGAAAACTGCAAAAAATCCTGTGAAACCTTCGCACAAATGGTGTGCGAACCACGATCATAGTCATCAGTCCGACAGAAACCGTCGCGGAAATAACCGGTAACGGGATGACTACAACACTTCTCAATAGGCTCTCCAAAAACATTCGTCTGCTGCATTCGCGGTCTCCAAATTTTAAAAATAGCTATCCGATAACAGTGAAAAGATCATCCCAATCTCCATTGCAGAGGCTATGTTAGGCGAACAACTCACCACTAAGTGCACGCTGTCTAACTATCTCGGGACAATCGAAGCGATTACCATAGGCGGCCGAAAGCTCATCGCAACGTTGAATAAAAGCCGAAAAACCATAGGTGTTTACGAATTGTATGAAACCTCCGCTGTGAGCCGGTGCGCCTATCCCCATGATTGATCCAATATTGCCATCGGCAACACTCCGCAAGACCCCCGTTTGATAACACTTTAAAGTCTCGATAACCTGCCGAAACATTAATCGATCCTGGATATCAACATCCTCCACTTCGACGCTCTCGTCATAATAAAGGTCAAAAAGGCCCGGCCATATATTTTTACTACCGTCTGAGTGGTACTCATAGTAACCACCACCGTGATATCGACCACCGCGGGCATTGTCGGTAATCATGTCCTTTACCACACGCCTTTGCGTTTCGCCACTTCCCCACTTATCGACTACCCCCATCGCCGCCCAAGTTTCGGAGACCTTGCGGCTTAGCTCCAGGCTAGTCTCGTCTTGCACTTGAAGCGGCCCGACCGCCATACCAATAGCCTTGGCAAGATTTTCAATTTTTAACGGGTGAACACCCTCGATCAGTAATTTAGCGCCCTCGTCGAGATAGGTGCTAAACGTGCGCGAGGTAAAGAACCCCAACGAGTCGTTCACCACTATTGGCGTCTTACCAATTTGCTGTGCAAAATCAAAGGCTTTAGCAAGTGTTGCGTCACTGGTACTTTCCCCAGCAATAATTTCCAGTAACGGCATCTTGTCAACCGGTGAAAAAAAGTGGATGCCGATGAAATTCTCCGGTTTAGTGCTGGCCTTGGCCAATTGTGTTATCGGCAGCGTCGAGGTATTTGAACCCCAAGAGCCATCGCCAGACAGATACTGCTCAGTGCTTTGAGTGATGCTATTTTTTAACTCAATATTTTCAAAAACTGCCTCGATAATCAAATCACACCCGGCCAGATCGGCATCCTTTGTGGTTGGCGTAATTAAATTGAGCACAGCATCGGACTTGATGACGTCGAGTTGGCCGCGGTCAATCTGTTTAGTCAATAGGGCTTGACTGTACGCTTTACCTTTGTCAGCGGCATCCTGGGTCATATCTTTGAGCACCACTCGAATTCCTGCCATGGCAGCTACGTAGGCGATCCCTTGGCCCATCATGCCAGCACCCAGAACACCTAATTTACGTGTCGGATTCTTCTCGAAACCTAAGGGTCTACTAGCCCCCGCGTTAATCTGATTGAGTTGAAAAAAGAACGTAGTAATCATATTTTTAGCCACCGTACCTGTGACAATTTTAACAAACTCGCGGCTCTCTATCCGCAGCGCTGTGTCTATATCTAGCATGCTCGCCTGAAAAGCAATATCCATAGCCGCCGTGGTATTCGGCATCAGACCACGGGTTTTTTTGTTTAGCATGGTCGGCGCGACTACCGCATATTGGATGTTTTTTGGCGCGTT
The DNA here is from genome assembly GCA_028822945.1 of Porticoccaceae bacterium. Taxonomy (GTDB): domain Bacteria; phylum Pseudomonadota; class Gammaproteobacteria; order Pseudomonadales; family Porticoccaceae; genus TMED48. The sequence goes on from JAPKCN010000144.1 coordinate 4,315, forward strand.
AATGGCCCCGCCTGGCACTCTGTGGCCTTTGCGATCCCAGGGTTGCACTGCGGCATCCGCGTCTGATTGTGAATCTATTAGCCACTGCTTGGCCGCCGGAAGCAGGTGTTCAACGCTAGCCACCAATTGATCTATCATACCTACTGCTAGAGCTTTTTCTGGCACCATCTGTTTGCTGCCCAAAATAATATCCAATGCGCCCTGCGTACCTACAAGGTTGGTTAACCGCACTACCCCGCCGCCGCCGGGAAAGAGACCTAGAGAGACCTCGGGTAAGCCAATTTTAACCGAGCGATGGTTCACTGCGATGCGTCGGTTACAGGCAAGACAGAGTTCGTAGCCACCCCCTAACGCAGCCCCATTAATCGCCGCCACTACAGGCACCGGTAGCCTTTCCAGACGCCGCATATCGTCTTTCATGTGCAGCGTATCGCGGTAAATTTGTTCGCTATGTTCCGGTGTGGCATGCACTAAGTCATTGAGATCCGCACCGGCAAAAAATACCCGCTTAGCGGATGCCAAAATAACGCCCGTCAAATCCTGCTCACGTTCAAGACGATTAACTGCATCGTTCATGGCAATCTTATATTCAGCATTGATTGCATTCACCGGACCGGTCATATCCATGGTGATAGTCACGATCCCCTGCTCATCTTTGTGGTAGTTAAACACACTCATTAAGTCGCCCTTTGAATTGTCCAAAATCGCCGCGGTTTTTCGCTGCATGCGCCACTAAC
>JAPKCN010000011.1 GCA_028822945.1 Porticoccaceae bacterium
AGACCACATATACGGGTGGACGATTGAGTGCCTTGATTAATATAGGAAAGGACTGGGAGTTACTGCTGTCCCACACCACGCAAGAGCTTGACTCAGACGGTGTATTTTTCTCAGACCCAAACTTGGGTGATCTTGAGATCCAAAGCTACAGCAAAGACTCACTTGAGGATGAATTTGATAACACTAACTGGACCTTCACCGGTCGTATGGCCGGCTTAGACGTCGTCTACACCGGCGCTTACACTGAGCGCACCGCAGATCAGGTAATCGGGTACTCGGATTACCTTTTTGTTGGCCAGTATCTGCCGTACTACATTTGTGATTACAGTGTAACCTATGGCGATCAGACCGGTGTCTGTCAACCACCAGAAGCACATGCACCGAGTCACGTCGAGACCGAGGTGACAACGCATGAGCTCCGTTTTTCTACGGATCCTGATAAGAGCACGCGTCTTACAGCTGGTATCTTTTACAGCGACACCGAAATTCAAGAGCGAGTTAGCTTTACATACCCAGGTAGTATAAAAGCCAAGGGTTGGGGGGGCGAGGCGGGTTTTGCATCCCCAAACTATTCTTATCAGGATGGTTTTCTTTCGTCCCAAGACCCCTATGCTCCCGGTGAGATTTTCCGCAATGATGTAAAGCGAACCGATGAGCAGTTGGGTTATTTTGGTGAGTTGAGCTATGACGTCAGTGATGAGTTCTCCTTAACGGTTGGTGCTCGCTATTACGACGTCGAAGTGGATTTTGATGGAAGCGCAGGCGGCTCTTTCTATAATTTCTGCGGTAGTGCAAATCCGGACTGTAAAGATGCTCAGGTGTTTGGTACAAACATTGCGGATCTCTATGACGGCGATGGCATATATCAGGGTGAATCGTCAGTTACGTTCCGAGGTGCCTCTACTCCCACGGATGTGTCTACTGTGCCAGACAAAAACTCCTCTACTGGAACGATTGTTAAACTTACAGCCACCTACACTCCGAGTGATAATGTCTTAATTTATGCAACCTATTCTGAGGGTTATCGCTCTGGTTTCTTGAATCGGCCAGGTGGTTATGTGGACAGGTCAGGTGCATATACGGTGCCTTTTGCCTTGGACACCGATGATGTGAGTAATTATGAATTGGGCTGGAAGACCGACTTGATGGATGGAAATCTTAGGTTCAATGGTGCGATATTCTTTGCAGAGATAGAGGGGCTTCAGACAACTATATTTGATCCCAGCATTGCGAATCTATTTTTCTCTGATAACGCTGCGGATGCTGAAGTTACCGGCTTAGAGGCAGACTTGATTTGGGTTCCTGGCGTTGATGGTTTGACGATTAGTGCTGGATTGTCTTTGCTTGATACCGAGATTACAAAGACGCTTACGACCTCAAAGGATGTAGTTGCCGGCGATTCATTGGCATTTGCACCTGAGATGCAATTTAATCTGCAAGCGCGATATGAGTGGTCTTTGGAAAGTGGTATGACGGCGCACATTATGCCGCATATGGCTCATTCGGATGAGTCCTACAGTGATATTATTCGCATCAATCGCGACCGCATTCACAGCTGGACTATGATGGGTCTGACTGCCGGTGTTTCTAGCGATACATGGGGCGCTGAGTTGTACATTGATAATCTCACTGACGAACGTGCAGAGCTGTCGCGTAACTACATCAATGACCGTGAGCGGATATCAACGTCAGCACCGCGAACCATCGGTATGCGTATGACCTACAGCTTTTAATACCTGAAAAACTGGGTATTTAATGGCTGCACTATAATGCCCCTTTCGAGGGGCATTATTTTTTTAGGAAATAGTAAATGTCAGATTCCGAAGCGACACAAAAAAAACTAGCAGTTGAATCAACTTTGCACGACATTAAGGAGCTGATTCAGAGCCGTAAATTTGCGCAAGCCGAAGAACACTTGCTAGATATCATCGCACTCAATCGCAAGCATGAAGAGGCCCTCTACATGCTTGCGGTATGCCAGCGATATCAACACAATTACTCTACCGCATTGGCGACACTCGCGGCTCTTACACTTTTGGCGCCGGAACATAGCCGCGCGCATCAGGAAATGGGGCATGTGCACCGTGCTTCGCGCAACCATGACGAGGCGCTGAGTGCCTACTCGAGGGCTGTACAAATCAATCCTGCATTAGAGGCTAGTTTTAGCGCCCAAATAGATATTCTTAATGCAACCGGGCGATCTCAATTTACCGGTCGTCTGGATCAGCAGCTAGCGACGCTGAAGAGCATGCCCAAGCCCCTAGTGGCGGTCACCGATCTGATTGCCCAAGGTAAGTTTGTCAAGGCAGAGCATCTGTGTAAGGCATTTATGCAAAAGGTACCCCGTCACGTTGAAGGTATGAGGCTTTTAGCGGACATTGGAAGTCGTCTGGGCGTTTTGGATGACGCTGAGTTTTTGCTAGAGAGCGCGGTTGAATTTGAACCGAATAACGCTAGAGTACGGATCGACTATATCCAAGTGTTGAGGAAGCGTCAAAATTATGAAGAAGCGCTTCGTCAGGCAAAAATACTTTTGGAAAAAAATCCGAATAACCCTCAATTCCAATCGGTTTTTGCGGTTGAGTCCATGCAGTCGGGCGATTATGAAACCGCACTTTCAACATTTGACTCCATATTAACTATTTTGCCTGAGGATGCAGTAACCCTCACATCTCGCGGCCATGCACTTAAAACTCGCGGTCAAACAGACGATGCGATCGATTCATACCGTCGTGCAATCGTAAAAGCCCCGGCACATGGAGAGGCGTACTACTCGCTAGCCAATCTAAAATTATTTACTTTCAAAGAGGACGAGATCAACGCGATGGAGGTGCAACAAAATCATTCGAGCACCTCTCATATGGGTCGTATTTATTTGAACTTTGCTCTCGGCAAGGCCTATGAGGACAACGGCGACTTCGATAGAGCATTTGCCTCTTATGAGCGCGGTAATGCCTTTAAAAAGGCCCAGAGCCGATATAAGTCTGCGGAGCTATCGGATGAGTTTCGCGCGCAGGCCGAGGTGTTCGATTCGGCCTTTGTGGCGCGTCACCAAACTACTGGCTTTGCCGCCGCTGATCCTATTTTTATCGTTGGCTTACCGCGGGCAGGTTCCACTTTGCTCGAGCAGATTCTAGCGTCCCACAGCTTAATAGATGGCACTATGGAATTGCCTAACATGTTGTCATTGGCGCAAAAACTGCGGCGCGGTGAGCGCATGGGAGCGACTAATCACTATCCGGGTGTCCTAAAAGAAATGGTACCTGAGAGATTTCTTGAATTTGGTCAAAAGTTTATCGATGAAACGCGAATTCATCGCGGATCTGCTCCCTATTTTATCGATAAAATGCCGAATAATTTTAGGCATATTGGGTTGATCAGTCTGATGTTGCCGAATGCGAAAATAATTGATGCTCGACGACATCCAATGGGTTGCTGTTTCAGCGGCTTTAAACAGCTGTTTGCCGAAGGTCAGGAGTTTACTTATGGTCTTAAAGAAATAGGTATTTACTACCGTGACTATGTTGAGTTGATGGATCATTGGGATGTCGCTCTACCCGGCAAGGTACTGCGCGTGCAGTATGAAGAGGTGGTTGCGGACTTGGATACACAAGTTCGTAGGATTCTTGATTATTGCGGTTTGGAGTTTGAGCAGAGTTGTATTAGTTTTTACGAAAACCAACGCTCGGTCCGCACACCGAGTTCGGAGCAGGTGAGGCGGCCGATTTACCAAAGTGGTATTGAGCAATGGAAAAATTTTGAAGGGCATTTGGGGCCTTTAAAAGAGGCCCTTGGGTCAGTTCTAGACCGCTACCCTATTTAGTTGGTTATATCTGAATTTTATTGAATTAGGAGATCCATCTTGACGCAACTATTTATGACCGAAGCTGAAATATATCAACTCGTTATCGATTGTCTGGCGGCGAATGGCTGCAATAAGGATAACGCAGAAGCGCTGGCGCGAACTATCAGTCGCGCTGAACGCGACGGCTGCGCATCGCATGGTTTGTTTCGCATGCCTGGTTATGTTGCCTCACTGCGCAGTGGTAAAGTCGACGGCTGTGCTACGCCAACGGTGGAGAGAATTTCGCCTGCAGTGGTTAGGGTTGATGGTCATCGAGGTTATGCGCCTTTGGCACTAGAGCGCGGTCGTCAGGCACTGATCGAGGCGGCGCGTGACAATGGTATCGCCGCTATGGCGCTGGTCAATATTCATCACTTCGCGGCACTTTGGCCTGAGGTTGAGCCAATTGCCGAGGCCGGTTTGGTAGCAATGGCTTTTACCACCTATAAACCGGCTGTGGTACCCGCAGGCGCGAAGCAACCGCTATTTGGTACCAATCCGATGTGCTTCGGTTGGCCGCGCGGTGATCGACCACCCCTGGTGTTTGACCAGGCTTCCGCAGCAATGGCTCGCGGCGAGGTCATGATTGCCGCGCGCGACGGGCATGCGGTGCCTCTCGGGACTGGGGTCGACGCACAGGGCGAATTGACAACTGACGCGCAACAGATCATCGATGGCGGCGCGCTACTGCCATTTGGGGGACATAAGGGTTCGACGATTGCGATGATGATCGAGTTGTTGGTGGCCGGTCTGACCGGCATGGACTTTAGCTACCAGGCGCAAGAAAACGATAATAATGATGGCGGGCCGCCCAACGGCGGTGAATTTATGCTAGCTATCGATCCAAATCGGTGCGGCGATGCCGACAATTGGCTAGAACACTCGGAGGAGTTCTTGGCGCGTCTGAGCGGCATGCCCGGCGCCCATATCCCGGGTGATCGTCGTTATGCCAATCGTGCAGCGCACGCTGACGGGGGTATTGCCGTAAAACAGTCGGTGTACGATAGTTGCCAGCAGTTTATGCGCACTGGATAGCGCGTTCGGCATAGCCACCAGCGCTATGATAATCGCAAGGGGCTATGTTATGGCAGCCTCTAAGCCCAACCGGTCGAGATGTTTGGGCGTTTCTTCTAAGATCGTCTCGCGCATGGCTTCGGCGGCGGGTGACAGGGTCCAGCCGCGTCGGCACAAAAGCCCAATTTGGCGGGTTTCTGCGGGTATCAATGCTCTGCAAACTAGTGTGTCACCGTGTAATGGTAATGCCAGTGAGGGCAGGATACTTATCCCCACATTGGCTTTAAGCATAGCGATTAGCGTGGTGATGTTGGGGAAGTCAAACTGCGATAGCACGGCGTCTTTGCGCCTTAGTAGCGCTTTGGTAATACCGCTATCTAAAAATGTTGCATTTTCCATTTGCTCCCAAGAAATAGGCGCGGGATCGCCGGCGAGCGGATGATCGCGGTGGCACACCATTTGTAGTTGATCTGAAAACAGTGGTGTAAATGTCAATTCAGGACTCGCTTGGGCAAGACTGCCGAGACCAAAATCAACTTCGTTGCGCTCCACTCTCTGCTGAACTCCACGCGAACTATCGTCGTCGAGGTGTAGGCGTATCCCAGGATAATCTGCTGAAAAGGTCTTGATAATAGAGGGCAGTAGGTTAGTTGCCACCGACGGCACCACAGCCATACTGACATGACCGACACGCCGTTCGGCAGCTGCCCGAAGGTCGAATATGGCGGTATCAAAATCGCGCACGAGGCGCTCCGCTACCGGAATGAAATTTGCTCCCTCGGAAGTGGGGTTTACCCGCCGAGTTGTGCGTTCGAGTAGTTTAAGACCAATAAATTCTTCGAGCTGTTTAATCGCTAGCGTTATCGCAGGCTGAGTGCGAGAGAGTTCTTCGGCGGCGAGATTAAAACTGCCTTGTCGCGCGACAATGATAAATGTGCGCAAATGCCGCAAGGTAATATTAAGGTGTTTCACGTGGGCGCCCGACTCTTGGTTGTGTTGCGCCAGTAATGCGCGTCGCTGAAGTTTGGCGATGACAATTTATTTGCCTGGCCGGTAGCTTTCTTTCTTTTATTAGTATAGCTTATTTATTGATAGAAATATTTAAATTGCTTTGTGGTTGTCTAAGATCAAACATATCGTTTGTGTGTTGGCGTTTTTTGTGCGTGGATGCAGTCACTTGGTTGTGTACATATGCGAACAGATGGTTAAGTCGCTATTCAATTAAAATAACGGAGTTAGGCTATGTTGGACGGGACGTATAAGAATTTTATCGATGGTCAGTGGGTGGCGGGCGCGTCGGTGATTCACAATATCAACCCATCGGATATCAGCGACAAGGTCGGTGATTACGCCCGCGCCACCGTCGACGATTGCCTAGCAGCCATTGGCGCCGCCAATCGCGCCTTTGACGATTGGTCGCAGAGTGCACTTGAACAGCGCAAGGCAATTCTCGATTTTGTCGGTGCAGAGTTAATTGCTCGCAAAGACGAAATCGGTGCCATATTAGCCCGCGAAGAAGGCAAAACACTTGCTGAAGGTGTTGGCGAAGTCGGTAGGTCGGGCCAGTTTTTTCAGTATTATGCTGCCGAAACGCTGCGTTTAATGGGTGAGAATACAGCCTCTGTGCGGCCTGGTGTCGACGTCGAAGTGCATCGTGAACCGCTCGGTGTCGTTGGCATCGTTACACCATGGAATTTTCCGCTCGCCGTTGCCGCATGGAAGGTCGCGCCAGCTTTGTGTTACGGCAATTGCGTGGTCTTGAAGCCGGCGGAATTAGTCCCTGCAAGCGCCTGGATCCTCGCCGAGATTATTAGTCGCAGCGGCTTGCCTGCAGGGGTTTTTAATCTGGTTATGGGGTCTGGACGAGATGTGGGTGAGGCATTGTGCACATCGCCAGATATTCAGGCAGTCACCTTTACTGGGTCGGTTGGCGTTGGCCGACATATCGCTCGTAATGCGATCGATAATATGGCGCGTGTGCAACTAGAAATGGGCAGTAAAAATGCCTTGGTGGTATTAAATGACGCAGATCTTGATACCGCGGTGCAATGTGCTATTGCCGGTGCCTATTTTGGCACAGGGCAAAAGTGTACGGCATCGTCTCGGCTGATTGTCGAGACCGGAATTCACGACCAGTTTGTCGCTCGGATGATAGCTGAGATTAGCAAATTAGTGGTCGGTAACGCTATGACACCAGGCGTTCATATCGGACCTGTGGTGGACGAGCGGCAGCTACAGCAGAATCTCGCGTATATGGACATCGCCAAGCAAGAAGGTGCTCAGTTGGCCTGCGGTGGGGAACGCTTGGCGTTAGAAACCGATGGCTATTTTATGTCTCCGGCGCTGTTTATCAATACCGACAACCAGATGCGCATTAACCGCGAAGAAGTATTTGGACCAATTGCCTGTGTTATCAAGGTGGATGATTATCAACAGGCTCTTGCGGTCTCCAACGATTCAGAGTTTGGGCTGACCTCCGGCATTGTCACCCAGTCACTCGCTTCTGCCGGGCATTTTAAGCGCCATTCAAAGTCCGGTTGTGTGATGGTCAACCTGCCTACAGCTGGGACTGACTACCACGTGCCCTTTGGCGGCCGCAAGGCATCCAGCTATGGCCCGCGTGAGCAGGGTAAATATGCGCGGGATTTCTATACCATCATTAAAACGAACTATAGTAAACCGTATTAAATCGGGTGTTTGGAGCAGGCTGAGCCTGCGTTTATAGTGGATACTCGACAGACCCAATCGGCTGATGGGATGGTCTGCCGGTGGTGTCGGTGCAGAGGTCTCTTAGAACTGTTTTAGGGGTTATTTTAATGAAGCAAGATATGCTGCTGATCGACTGCTTACAGTATATAAATTGGAACCGCGAGCTGTTTGAGGAGGCCCAGCAGAGCGGTCTCAATGCGATTCATGTGACTATAGCTTATTGGGAAAATATTCGTGAAACGCTAGAGAATATCGGTACCTGGAACCGCCGTTTTATCGATCACGGCGATCTGATTATGCCAGTGCATCACGCCGCCGATATCCTCGAGGCCAAGCGTCTGGATAAAGTTGGCATTATCTTTGGTTTTCAGAATTGCTCACCGATTGAAGATGATGTCAAGATGGTTGAGATTCTCCATCAGTTGGGGGTGCGTGTCATGCAATTGACCTACAACAATCAGAGCCCGCTAGCGACCGGTTGCTATGAAGCAAATGATAGTGGCATTACGCGCTTTGGTCGCGAGGTGATCAAGGAGATGAATCGCGTCGGTATGATTATAGACATGTCACACAGTGCCGAGTACTCCACGCTGCAAGCGATCGAACTGTCTGAGCGGCCGATTGCCGTCACACATGCCAATCCGACGTTTTTTCACGTAGCTTTACGCAACAAATCTGACGATGTCTTGCGCGCTATCGGCGAGTCCCAGGGCATGATTGGCTTTAGTCTCTACCCCTTTCACTTACACAATGGAGGTGACTGCACGCGCGATGAGTTTTGCCAAATGATCGCTAAAACTGCAGATATGATCGGCGTAGAGCGTATTGGTATCGGCTCTGACCTATGCCAAAATTGGGGTTACGACACTCTCGAGTGGATGCGCAGCGGCCGTTGGACAACCAAGGTCGACCACGGTGAAGGATCGGCCAAAGATCTGGTATGGCCGCAGCAGCCGAGTTGGTTTCAGCGCTCGAGTGACATCGGCAATATTGCCGATGGCTTGCGCGCTATAGGTTTTTCTGAGTCTGAAACCGCACGCATTATGGGTCAGAATTGGTTAGACTTTTTTTCAGCGTCGTTTTCACCCATGAGTAACTAGGGTCGGTAAAGGTCCTTTTTTAGGAGCGTCCAGCAGTAGCGTGGAACGCCGTTGCGAAAGAGTCTGGCGCTGTGTTTAAGCGCTGACGTTAGCGCAGCTAAAAAGCGTTTTAAACGCGATGATAATAGCGCCGTCGACAATGCGTATTGAATTAGATTAGTAACCGGTACGACACACTAAAAAGTGATTGTTATGTATGGCGCAGGTGTGTAACAAGCGGTCGCATTTGCGCTCTAGTCTCCGGTCGTCGATGGTTAAACTCAGTCATTATGGACATACATCTATCACAGCTTTTAGATCTTGAGGGGGACGCCTCCGAACTGCTGCAACAGCCCGCCGTAGAGGTGATGGCTTCAGTTGATGATAATCGCGGCGAACTGCCGATGAGACCGGCAAACGTGGTCATGCAACTCGATCGTTTGGGTAGCTTTCACCAGTTTCGCCTGAGTTTTATGCGCACACTGGTGCGCCGGATGATTGCCGAAAAATGGTCCATAGAGCGAACGCGGTTCGATTTAGATAGCGACGGTTACGGCACTGTTGTGTATCAGGTCGACGCGCTCCATAGGCGCTACAGCTTTGTACTATTTTCTAACTACCTCGACGACAGCTTGCGCAACGACCGAGTGATCGCCAATCAATGGGATTTGACCATGGCTCTATGCGAGGGTTCGGTCGATTGCCAGCAGCTACAGCAATTGCGCAGCAATATCCCGAAACAGGAGGCCGGCAGGGTAGACTCCCGGGTTTTGGTGCTTTCACGAGCTAATAAGAGCGCCCGCAACTTTAATTATGTGGTCGATCAACTCGCTCAGGGCGAGCAACCGGATGTCGACAAAATTGCCGAGGTAGGCTATTTGTATCGTACCACTGCAGCCTATGGCAGCGGTAAGCTCGGCATGGCGGACTGGGACAAGGTTCGCTCGATCCACCGCGATTTTGCGCGGCCGTTTGCGGCGGAGATGTTTACCTGCTTTATGCTGCGCCATTTTAGTTTGCAGCAGGTTGATTTTTTAGCTGAGCAACGCGCGCCGTCTAAGGCGGTCGGCCTCGACGATGGTATTAAACGATTTTTTGGGATCGGTAATTCAACCGGTCTCGGTATGGCACCCTTTCTTATCAATCACCCAAAGTTGATTAATCAATGGGTCGAGGTGCGCGAGACTGCTCTGGCTACGGTTATGCGCGATGGGCAGAGTAGTCCTGCTAAACATCAACAACTGCGTATTTATGTTTGTCGCGTGCGCCAGCACCTGGCTGAAATAGTAACCGAGGATGCCCTTCAAAATGCCTCCAACAAATTGGTTCACGCTGAGTTACTCGAGGTGCTAACGTGGCTCGATTGCGTTGTGCCTGCCTTGAACGACTGGCAGCAGCTCACCGATTATGCTTCGAAAAACTGGCGAGTAGAGACGCAGGAGTTGATTAATAGCCTACTGATTGAACTCTATCCGGCGTTGGTCGATGTACTAGAAAACCAAATGGATACCGATGAACGCTATGATTGTGTTCCCGAAATGCCGCTTTCTGAGCTGCTGGAGAGTATACGAGGGGCCTATGATTGGGCGCTGCAGGTGGATTTTTCCGAACCTGTGCAACAGGGTATTTTTTGGTACAGATCTGAGGACAAGATGGAACCCCGACTCGGTCAAACCGATGTCGATGAGGGTGCAGATCGGCAAATGCAGTTGGTGGTGGCGCGCTCGGTAAGCGAGTGCTACAGAGCGTTGAACGCCTATGTCGATGAATACCCGAATGATGATGTGGCGAGATTTCTGCTGCGTCAACCTCAGTACCGCGGTATCGTTTGTCGCATCCAAACTATGGCGCCATTGCGATACGGCGAGATCCGCGAGAATCTTGCTCACAGCGAGGTATTGCCGATTCACCTATTGCGTTGCAAGTTGTCGTTTTTTGGGGTCAGTAAATTTGATCCACGCTCACGACTGTGGGTGCGTAATACTATGTTTCAAGGCGCGCCATTAATCTCAGATTTTCAGTCGAGCGATGCACAAACACTTGCTGATGGTTGGCAATTTCCAGTTAAACCTTTTCGGTAACGGCGCGCAATCGAAGTGAAAGTCTCCAAAAACGAATTGACCGCGGCCCTGAAAAAGTCTTTCGAGGGTTTGGGCTTTGGCTATGGCGATTACTTGGATGCGGCAAATATGGTGGTCTGGGCCCAGATGCATGGGCTCAACGGTCTGGAGCAGCTTTGCCGTGCGCTGCCGTTTCTGGATGGCCCAGTCTATGGCTGTCGGGCGCTCGAGGCGGAGGCCTCGGAGTTGTGGATATTTAATGTCGAAGGCGCGAGCATTTTGCTGTGTGCCAGCCAGATTGTGGATATCGCCTGTTCGGTTGCCCGCCGGCAATCAAAAATCTGTGTGCGGGTAGACAACTGTCATAATCGAATGTTCGTGGTCGAGCGCTTGGCGAACGCCGCGCAGCGTGGATTGACAACAATGGCCTGTTGGTCTACGCGGAATACTTTTAAAATAGCTAAATTTGAGGCGCAGACGCGGTTCCCCAAGCTGACAACCTTTGCGATTAATAACCACGATGCGAGCCGAGCACAGAGCCTTTTTGTTATGTGTGCTGTGCAGGGGTTCGATCTGCAGACATCGCTTGAAACCGTCGCGCCCTTAGGGTTGACCGAGCTTGGTGTAGGTTCAGAGTTGTCTAGCGAGTTTTTTGATAACGCCTACAGCGAGGCACTCGACCTCGGAATTGAAATGCCCGTATCGCTTTGGGGGACGCTCGACACTCTAACGGCTCGGGTGCTGGTCGAATCGACCGAGCGTTCAAGGGCTGGCGCTGGAGAATAGCGTTGGTGGCCTCCGCCAATCTACTGGTGCTCCTTTGCGGCCTGTTGAATCAGCCAGTCTTTAAATTTTTGCGCATGCGATTGAATTGGTTTGTTGGATGGCGTCGCGAGGAAGAACGATTCTGAGGCGGCGACAGACTCGCTAAACGGTGCGATCAAACGTCCACTCTCTAGCATGCCTGCCGCTAGAGAGGAGCGGCTGAGAGCAATGCCGTGGCCATATGCGGCCATCTCCATTGCGGTCATCAAAGAATCAAAGTGAATCCCCTGCGACGCATCGATTGCATGGTAACCGAGTTGTTTTAGCCAGTGGCCCCAGCCCTCTTCATAGCCGATAACGTGTAGAAGACTGTAATCGTTCAAGCTATTGGGTAGGTCTGGCAGCGCTTGTTGGTAGAGTAACGTTGGGCTGCAGACTGGAATCAATCGATCCCAGGTCAGTCGATCACTGCTAAAATCCGGCCAATTACCTTTACCGTAGCGAATCTCCACATCGGCTTCGCCATCGGCCCCAGTAAACCAAATATTGCTGGTAAAGCGAAGATCGATATCCGAGTACTGATGGCGAAAATCTGCAAGACGCGGGGCCAGCCAGGTATTAAAAAATACCAGATTTACGCGCACACTCAGCGTCCGACTGCGCTCTTTGCCAAATACCTCGTCGGTGACCACTGCGAGTTTCTCTATCGATTCACGAACCCCTGGAATATAGGCGCGGCCGGAATCGGTGAGCGCCAAGCTGCGCGGCAGGCGCTTAAATAAAGCACAGCCAAGTTGTGACTCTAGTCCCTTAATTTGCTGGCTGAGTGCGGCTTGGGTCATGTGCAACTCGGTGGCGGCCTGGGTAAAATTGAGGTGTCGGGCAGCGGCTTCAAAGGAGCGCAACCAATTCAGTGGGGGTAACCTTTTCCTCATATTGCAGTCCTCCTGCGCTGGGCGGTGTCATCAATCAACAGGCCAAGCTCAGTGGCCGCAGCATTGAGTATATCGGCATACTCAATCAGTTCGTCTAGGGTTTTTCGAACCAACGGTGCATGGATAAAAAGGCAGGCACGCAGGCGCTGATCACGATCTATAATCGGCACCGCACAGCCCACCATACCATCCACGAACTCTTCGTTGTCGGTGGCCATATGTCGGCGTTTTATGAGCATCAGATCAGCTTCTAACCGCTCTGGATCGACGACTGTGTTGCGCGCATATTGCTTCAGCGGGAGGTGGTCGAGGATTTTTCCACGGCGTTGTTTAGGCAGCGAACTCAGATACAGTTTGCCGCTTGCAGTGCACCATGTTGGGGTGTGGCTGCCGATGCTAAGATTGAGTTGCAGTGGCCAGTCGGACTGCACCCGATCGTAGTACACCATTTGGCTACCATTGGGTATAGCGATACCACAGGTTTCACCAATCTGAGAGGTGAGTTGCTCGAGTATTGCACGGCGGACAGCACTGAAGCGCTGGCTGTGCAGAACACCCCACGCAACACCGTGCATACGCCCGCCGGGGATGATCAATCCGCGCATGTTAGTTTGCACAAAACCATCGGCTTCGAGTTGCTTTAGCAGTCTATGAATACTCGGTTTGGGGATTTCTAGCAGGCATGCGAGATCGGCTGGCGAGAGCGGTCTATCAGCTCTGGAGACCGCCTCGATGATGTGCATGGCGCGGGTAATAGCCGAGCCTTTTTCTTTAACGGTTGCTGGCATATTACTCAACTTGGCATAGAAAACAACGCACCCTCGCGAACACCCGCAGAGGGCCAGCGCTGGGTAATAGTTTTGCGCTTGGTGTAAAAGCGCACAGCATCTGGGCCATAGGCGTGCAGATCGCCAAATAGTGAGCGTTTCCAGCCGCCAAAACTATGGTAAGCGACAGGTACTGGCAGAGGTATATTGATACCCACCATGCCAACCTGTATGTGATCGGAAAAATACCTTGCAGCTTCGCCGTCGCGGGTAAATATGCAGGTTCCATTGCCGTATTCGTGGGCGTCGATGAGTTCCATAGCAGCCTGCATACTGTCTACCCTCATCACTTGCAATACCGGTCCAAAAATTTCTGCGTTGTAGCTGTCCATCTCTGCGGTGACCCGATCGATCAATGTTCCGCCAATGTAAAACCCTTGCTCGTAACCGACTACATAAGGATTGCGTCCGTCGACGACAATCTCGGCACCCTGCTGTTCGGCGCTGTCGATATGGCTGATAATTCGCTGCTGGTGCTGTTGGGTAATCACTGGGCCGAAGTCATTGTCCCGATCGCTGTAGGGCCCTACCTTAAGACCTTGCATGGCAACCCGCATTTTACTAATCAGCGCATCACCGGCTGCATCACCCACAGCCACGGCAACCGATAGCGCCATACAGCGCTCGCCGGAGGAACCAAAAGCGGCACCTAGCAATTGATTGACGGCATTATCCATGTCGGCATCTGGCATAACAATGGCATGGTTCTTTGCGCCGCCAAGTGCTTGGCATCGCTTTCCATTGGCGTTGGCAGTGGTATAGATGTACTCCGCTATTGGGGTTGAACCGACAAAGCTAATTGCCTGTACACGGCTATCATTGAGCAGGGTGTCAACCGCTTCTTTATCGCCATTAACGACATTCATCACGCCATCGGGAAGGCCGGCTTGCTTGAGTAGCGAAGCGATATATAGGGTTGAACTCGGATCGCGCTCTGAGGGTTTGAGGATGAAGCAATTGCCGCATACAATCGCCATTGGGTACATCCACAGCGGTACCATGGCCGGGAAGTTAAAGGGCGTAATACCGGCGACAACACCAAGCGGTTGGAATTCGCTCCAAGAGTCGATGTCTGGCGCAACATTTTTGCTATGTTCACCTTTTAATAGTTCCGGTGCACAGCAGGCATACTCGACGTTCTCGATACCGCGCTGTAATTCGCCGGCGGCATCGTGAGCAATTTTTCCATGCTCTTCACCGATCAACTGACAAATCTTTTCGGCATTTTGTTCTAGTAAATCTTTGAACTTGAACATCACTCGGGCGCGCTTAATAGCCGGTGTGTTGCGCCATGCAGGGAATGCCTCGCTAGCCGCGGCAATCGCATGTTCGACCGTACTTTTTGATGCCATCACGACCTGCTTTTCGACGGCTCCAGTGGATGGATTGAAAACATCCTGAGTTCGATCGCCATCTTTGATCATGCTGCCATTAATTAAATGTCCTACTCGGTTCATTCTGCTCTCCTTTACAGTTGTGGGGCTACCAAAGTTGTTTGTAAATTTCGATGATCTCGTCGGCCGTCGGTACGCGGGGATTATTCGCTGGGGATCCTGAGGCCAGCGCTTGGTCTGCCTTGGTAATGAGGTTTTTGAAAAAATGTTCGCGGGAAATACCGAATTGGGCGGGCGTCGGCACCTCGAGCTCGCGGTTAATTGCATAGAGTTCAGTCATTAGGCGTTGGTTGGCCACAGCGTCGCTGTCGCCAAGTTGCGCAAGGCCCATGGCGCGGGCGGCATCGGCGTAACGAGACACCGCCGCAGATATCGAATACTCGGTGACCGCAGGCAAAAGCATGGCGTTCGATAGACCATGGGGAACATGATAAAAAGCGCCAATTGGACGGCTCATTCCATGCACCAGCGCTACCGAGGCGTTTGAAAAGGCAATTCCGGCAAGTGTCGATCCGAGCATCATCGCCTCGCGAGCGTCGCGATCCTGACCATTGTTAAATACCCGACGCAAATTGGGCGCCAACAGTTTCATGGCAGTTAACGCCTGAATGTCACTGAACGCATTAGCTTTTTTACTTACATAGGCCTCGAGCGCATGGGTGAGTGCATCGATGCCGGTATCGGCAGTGGTGCGCGCTGGAACGCTCAGGGTCAACTCGAAGTCGACTAATGCGATCGTCGGCATAAAACCAATACCCATACAGAGCATCTTCTCATCGTTGCTGTCGTCGGTGATTACCGTGACACGGGTTGCTTCCGATCCGGTGCCTGCGGTCGTTGGGATCGCGATGATCGGCAGGCCCAGTTCGGTCACCAGGCGCGGAAATTTATAGTCGCGCATATTGCCACCGTATTTACCAAGAATACTGATGGCCTTGGCGCTATCGATCGGGCTGCCGCCGCCGAGTCCGACAATGACGTCATACTGACCATTTTTCACTAACTCTACGCCGGCTTCGATTGAGCTGGTGGTCGGTTCTGGCACAGTGTCGTCAAAAACATCTGAGTCAATATTAAGCGCTTTCAGATCTTCCCTTACGCGCGCTACATAACCAAGTTGAAGCATGATCTTATCCGTGACGATAAGCGCTCGCCGACAATCTAATCCCCTGACCATTTCGCCAACTTTGCGGCTGGCACCGGCGCCTATTTCGAGAATGCGTGGAAGAATTATTTGTGTGGACATGATCACTCCAGATGGAACATCGCTTAGTTTGTGCCACCTTTTTGGCGGGCGGCAGTGCCGTGCTTTAACTCGTGATAATGGTAACGAGTAATTAAAACAAATACTACTTTTTCGATACATTTTGTATTGTTTTAACTTAAAAAATAGCATAAAAAAACTGATGCCTGAGGCCGTTATTTTATTGATGGTGCGCCGGAAATAGGCTAATTATTATGCCGCCTTGTCACGGTAAAATGCCTCACAGGATTCCACAAATGCAGCTTCATACTCAACTCCCCCTAGCTGGAGTTCGCGTCATCGACTTCGGTCAGCAGATAGCTGGGCCTGCTGTGGCCATGGTGTTAGCCGACCTCGGAGCGACGGTTATACATGTCGATCCGCCCTCTGGACCGCAGTGGCAAAATCCGGCCAACGCGATTTTGAATCGCAACAAGAGCTGCTTGAGTCTCGATCTAAAAACGTCATTGGGGCTGAGTCAGGCCAAGCGTCTAATCGATACTGCGGACATAGTGATCGAATCGTTTCGTCCCGGTGTGATGCAAAAGCTTGGCTTAGACCTGCGCGAACTCTGTGGATTGCGTCCTGACCTTATCGCTCTGTCGATGCCCGGTTTTGCCAGTAATGACGAACTGCGCAGCGAGTGGAAGGCCACGGAGGCGGTGGTTGCGGCAACCGCAGGCGCATTTACCGATATGGGATTTAATCGCATATTAATGGGACTAAACCCATGCTTTTCGCCGTTACCTTTGGGTTCCTCCTACGCTACTTGCATGGCAGCTGGCTCTCTAGCTCTAGCCCTGTTTGGACGCGAAAAGAGCGGTTACGGCGACTATATCGAAGTGCCGGTTATCGCGGCGATGATGGAAGGGCTATCGTATAATTCCTACGTGGTTGACGATCTCCCTGAGCGCTACAAGACAATGCGTGAATTGGAGATTGAGCGTCGCCGCGCAGAGAACCTCCCTTTAGATGTTAGCTATGCCGATTTACAAGAGTTGTTAGACCCGTTTTATCGCACGTATGAATGTGCCGAGGACAGCAAATTTTACTGCGTTTGTCCGTCACACCGAACCCATGCCAAACGCTGTTTACAGGTTTTGGGTCTCTACGAAGAGTTACTCGCCGAGGGACTTCCAGATATTACCGATCTGCATACGCCGGTCAGCCAATGGGACGGCGAAACCTCGATTGGAGTGTATCCATTACCTAAGAAATGGGCTGATATTATTTCTGAAAAAATGAAGTTGGTGTTCATCACTAAGACAGCTGAAGAGTGGGGGGTTATATTTGGCGAAGGACAAATCCCCGGTGCTCCCCATCAAACCACACGACAGTGGGTGAATAGCGAGCACTGCACTAGTGCAGGACTTATCGTCGATGTCGAGGATCCCGAGTATGGCTGGATGAAACAGCCGGGCCCAGTGGCCTGGCTAGAGGAGTCTGCGCATCTTATGTCAGCCCCTTTGGCGCGCCAATACCTGAGCTATGATGAGGTTTTAGTGCGCCTGCAAAGTGTCGCTGCAGCTGAGCAAATAACACGACCAAAGTTGACCGCAGAGCAGGTTAAAACTACGTCAAAGCATGCCCGGCCAGGTTGGTTGCAAGGCGTTCGGGTACTCGATCTGACCAATGTTATTGCCGGTCCACACTCGTCGGCGTTTTTGGCGCGATTCGGTGCTGAGGTTATTAAACTGCAGTCGGTAGTGCCCAGTTATGATCCATTGATAGGCACCCTATTTGCGTTCCAGTCAGATATGGGGAAGCGTAGTGGGCTGCTAGATATCAACATTGGTGAGGGTCGAGAGGCGTTTGAGCGGCTGGTGCGAAGTGTTGATATCTTAGTGATCAACGCAGCCGAACGCCAGATGATGCCGCTCGGTATGGATCATGACAGTTTACAAGCGATTAACCCAACGTTGATATTTTGTCGCCTCGACTGCTTTGGAGGTCCGCGCCTGGGACCGAAGAGTGATTATATAGGTTACGACGATATTATTCAGGCCAACAGCGGTATTATGTCGCGATTTGGTGGTGTTGAGACCCCTGAAGAGCACGCTCATTTAGGTACG
>JAPKCN010000145.1 GCA_028822945.1 Porticoccaceae bacterium
AGAGCGAGTACTGGAAGCACCATAAATAAGCCGAGCATTCGAAAACTGTAGAGCGTCGCAACAGACGCTACGGCGCGTCTTTCGAGAGCCGAAAACTGCATGATTTTGCTCAAGTGAGTATCAACATTGGGTAATTAAAGAAAACAGTACCTATGGTAACAGCGATAATCTCTTTAGAACACCGTTATGGCCAGCTGATGACTTGCTCAAAATCACTCCGCGACAATAAAATTTAAACAAAGCGTTTATGCTACAATAGACGGTCCATTCGACGATTTATTACGTATTGTGGCATGACTAATTGGCAATGTTCCAGCATCAAGGGCGTCGCGCCCGACAAACATATTAAGTGAGCTAAAAGACACATAGATGGATACTATTCACGTTCGCGGTGCACGCACCCACAATCTCAAAAATATCGATCTCGACATCCCCAGAGACAAACTAGTCGTCATAACGGGCTTGTCTGGTTCTGGAAAATCCTCACTGGCTTTTGACACTCTTTACGCTGAGGGCCAAAGGCGTTATGTAGAGTCGCTATCGACCTATGCGCGGCAATTTTTGTCGATGATGGAAAAACCTGACGTAGATCACGTCGAAGGTCTATCCCCGGCAATTTCAATCGAACAGAAATCGACCTCGCACAATCCGCGCTCAACGGTTGGGACGATTACTGAAATCTATGATTATTTGCGCCTGTTATTTGCTCGCGCAGGGGAGCCTCGCTGTCCCGATCATCAGCAACCTTTAAGAGCGCAAACCGTCAGTCAAATGGTGGATCAGGTACTGGGTATGCCCGAAGGCTGCAAGTTGATGTTACTGGCTCCAATCATTAAAGATCGAAAAGGCGAACATCTGCACCTTTTCGATAGCCTCCGTAGGCAGGGATTCATCCGCGCGCGTATCGATGGAGTGGTGTGCGATCTCGACGAATCACCGGCGTTAAACAAAAAACAAAAACACACTGTAGAGGTAGTCGTCGACCGCTTTAAAGTCAATTCTGAAATGACCCTGCGACTCGCCGAATCATTTGAAACAGCCCTGGGACTCGCCGAGGGGCTGGCTACTATTAGTCATATGGAAGGTGACCAACCCGATCAGATACTATCGGCCAAATTCGCGTGTTCAGTCTGTAACTATAGCCTTAACGAACTCGAACCGAGATTGTTCTCGTTTAATAACCCTGCTGGAGCTTGCAACACCTGCGATGGACTCGGCGTGCATCAATACTTTGACATTGATCAAATTGTTCAGCATCCGAGCGCCTCGATAGCCGAGGGCGCTATCCGCGGCTGGGATCGACGCACACTATTTTATTACAACATGTTAAGTTCACTGGCCGATCACTACAGCTTTGACATAAACCAGCCTTGGGAACAACTCCCAGAACTCTACCGGCAAAAAGTGCTATTTGGCAGCGACGACGAAGAAATAAGTTTCAACTACGTCAATGATCGCGGTACCGTATTGCGGCGCAAACACAAATTCGAAGGCGTAATTCATAATATGGAGCGCCGCTATCGCGAGACGGAGTCACAGTCGGTTCGCGAAGAGCTCAACAAGTATATGACCAGTTCAAGCTGTCCCGAATGTGGGGGCACGCGCCTATGTCGTGCAGCGCGCAACGTATTTGTAGACAATCGCCGGCTGGAAGAAATAGTCGCGCTTCCAGTGGGCGAATGCAGTGCATATTTTGATGCTCTCGAGCTAGTTGGGCGCGAGGGTGCAATCGCCGACAAAATTGTTAAAGAAATCCGCCAGCGATTCACCTTTCTCGTCGATGTGGGGCTTAACTACCTGTCCCTCAATCGCAGTGCTGACTCCTTATCTGGAGGCGAAGCACAGAGAATTCGACTTGCCAGTCAAATTGGAGCGGGATTGGTTGGCGTCATGTATATCCTCGACGAACCCTCTATCGGATTGCATCAACGCGACAACGAGCGACTACTTAAAACTCTCGTTCGTCTTCGCGATATAGGTAACACAGTGATTGTCGTAGAGCATGATGAGGAAGCTATCAGCGCGGCAGACCACATTATTGATATCGGTCCAGGTGCGGGCGTGCATGGCGGAGAGGTTATCGCCGAGGGTACTGCAGCGCAAATTGCCGCCAATAAAAACTCAATTACTGGACAATTCTTGTCCGGCAAGAGAAGTATCCGTGTGCCGAGTAAACGCCACCTCGCCAAGGGCCAATATATATCCATCGAAGGAGCCTCTGGCAACAATTTGCAGAAGGTCGATTTGAAGCTGCCCATCGGGCTTTTTACCTGTATTACGGGCGTGTCCGGCTCAGGGAAATCGACACTGATTAATGAAACTCTCTACCCGGCAGCAGCAACCGCGTTAAACAATGCGACCACACTAAAACCGGCGGCGCATCGACAGATTCTCGGGCTCGATCAATTAGACAAGTGTATCGATATAAATCAAAGCCCTATTGGGCGAACACCGCGTTCTAACCCAGCGACCTATACTGGCATTTTTACGCCTGTCAGAGAGCTCTTCGCAGGCACCCAAGAAGCGCGCTCGCGAGGCTACTCCCCCGGGCGTTTTAGCTTCAATGTCAAGGGTGGTCGTTGCGAAGCTTGTCAAGGCGACGGTATGACTAAGGTCGAGATGCATTTCCTACCGGATATCTACGTTGCCTGCGACGTCTGTACTGGAAAGCGATACAATCGCGAAACGCTCGATGTGCAGTACAAAGGGAAGAATATTCACCAAGTTCTGGATATGACTATTGAGGATGCACGAGGTTTTTTTGACGCGATACCCACCATAGCCAAAAAGTTACAGACCTTTATAGATGTCGGCCTGTCATACATTAAACTCGGACAATCCGCCACCACACTTTCGGGCGGCGAGGCGCAGCGCGTCAAACTCTCCAAGGAGCTGTCTAAACGTGGAACCGGGAAAACCCTTTATATTCTCGACGAACCGACTACTGGGCTGCATTTTCACGACATCGAGCAACTCCTGGGAGTTCTTCACAGACTGCGTGATCAAGGCAACACCGTGGTCGTTATAGAACATAACCTAGACGTAGTTAAAACCGCCGATTGGGTAGTAGATCTCGGCCCCGAAGGCGGGTCTGGCGGCGGTCAAATTGTTGCCGAGGGCACGCCGGAGCAGCTGGTCTCGGCCGTTGCATCGCATACTGGCCGATTCTTGAAACCGATTCTCGAGCGGCAGCAGAAAGTTTCAGAGGAAATGCCGGCAAAAGCTTCCTAGGGAGTCTAAAGAGTTTGCTCAACCTCGAGGCAAACGGCCTTCTGGGTATTATATCGCTCGATCATTTCATCTACCGCAGCCTGCTGATACTCACGCAGACCACTGAGAATTAAAATTTTCGATCCCGAGCCGATCCGGCGGTTAGCCGAGATGAATTCGAAAAACAAGGATACAGTGCCGCGTCTGCCGTCGATCTCAATGTCAGTGTCTACCAGCTGAGTGTCAATCTGATCAAAGTTGAGATTATCTAGATGCAGTGACATCGAGGCGTATATGACGAGCGGCCGCTGCGGGTTGATCATCACTCTATGTTGTTTCATCAGCGGCATCAGGATATGCGGGAAGTTTTGCCCAGAAAAACGCACATAACTCCGAATTAAACTTTCAATTCCAACGCCACATTGACTATTTCTGCCGCTCTGATCAACCTCTAGATAACACCGACCACGAATATCGGCAACCTTTAAATGCCCACTAGTAGTCGCAGGGTATATTATCCCGGTTCCCGCGGATAACATTTCAGAAAATGTAAAACTCATTTCCTCACTAATACCATAACGGTCTAGCGCTAATGCGAATAACAGGTCGCCCGGCACACAAAAACGCTTGTGCTGGGTATCGTGGAGCGGATTAAAATCGTTGCAAACGAGCTTGGCAAATCGACTACCTTGCTGTGCACTAATCTCTATGGCATGTCCTTGCGTCGCATAAAATGGATGGAGGAAAATACTCATGACAACCTCAATACTCGCGCATTTAAAAAGCACTGACCGGCTGCGCGAGGATCTTCGTTCAAAAGCCTAACATGACATACTCTAGGCACTACTGCATTTCCGTATCAAAATCTTCTAGCAGATCGAGCGGTTCTATCTCGCGACCCTCCAGTTCGGCATTCCAATTGGCGCCGACCATCAGCACATCGGTGTGCATTCCGGGCAACCAATCATCGAGAAATTCTTCAAGCTCTATAGCAACTGGCTTATATATAGACCACTCACCGCAGCACAACGGAGTTGCCAACTCGGCATGTGACCAAAACGGCATGACTCCGATGGTAGCATCGGTACTCGACTCGACCAGCGCCCACTGCCCTTGCTCATCGCACAAACCCCAGAGGCAACCGAGATCCAATGATTCAATAATTAAGCGGTCATAATTGGTATGTAAATCGTCTGACAATGGTTCCATAAAATCCTCAACGCAACCTCTATGGCTATGATGGCGCTTTTATCAGCAGCCCTAGAGAACAGTAATTCACAGCCACGTTATACCCCATTATAAAAATTGCAACCAACGCAATTTAATTGAGAACTCGATAACCGCGACCCTCGATACAGCGTCGAACTAAACTATGCATTTCCTGAGTAGCTCGCTGGTAAAATCTAATCCCGCCCAACACGCTGCCAACTGCAGCATCATCAATCCTACTCGCAGCGACCTCTTCGGCTGCCGGCGCCTGCCAGGAATGAGTGTGACACTCAATCGAATCCCGCAAGTATTGAGCTTGATTAATAAGTTGACGGTCTATTATTAGTTCTTTGTGCCCATGAATATTAGGCGGACCAGCACAAGCCTCAAGCCTCAAAAGAAAACTTTTAACCACAGTTACGTGTCTAGTATCCACTAAATTCTGTAAGTTTAAATATTATTCGATTCCATGTTCAGTTAGAAAAATATGCCCAAAGAACCGCTAATTAAATTTTACCATATCGGTTGTAGGCAGAATATCACCCCGACTCAGCATTACCTATATAACGCC
>JAPKCN010000146.1 GCA_028822945.1 Porticoccaceae bacterium
CGTGCCCGGTGGTATGAGTCTTCACAATATGATGCTGCCGCATGGGCCAGATAAAAACGCTTTTGAGGCGGCTTCGAATAAGCCGTTAACGCCGCAAAAACTCGAAAATACTTTGTCGTTTATGTTTGAGACGCGATTCCCTCAACATCTGACTCAGTTTGCCGCGCAGGAGGCGCCACTGCAGGATGACTACAGTGCTTGTTGGCGAGATCTGGAGAAGAAGTTTGATGGCACACCAGGCGCTAAATGACGGCGCGTTGCATTGACTCACAAAGTTAAACACAAGGATGCCTCCATGGTAATGATACAAAGCTGGGTCACCTCAGCGAACGGTTCGGACTGTCCATTTCCGCTGAATAATTTGCCCTATGGGGTGTTTTCGACGAGCGACGGTGACTCACGCTGCGGCGTTGCCATTGGCGATATGATTCTCGACGTACGTGGCTGTGAGCAATCCGGCTTAATCGATCTCGACGGCCCTGCGCTGTTTGATAAGCCACATTGGAACGCTCTGATGACGGCAGGTCAACCTGTGTGGCGTCAGCTTCGCAGGCGTCTCACAGAGCTTCTAAGCGAGCCCAGTCGAGAGAAATCTAGGTTGCGTAGTCTGCTGGTTGCGCATTCTTCGGTGACACTGCACCTACCTTTTGAGGTTGCCGAGTTCACTGACTTTTATGCCGGCAGGCATCACGCCACTAATGTTGGGACGATGTTTCGTGGTGCCGAAAATGCACTGCCACCGAATTGGCTGCATATGCCGATTGGCTATAACGGCCGCGCATCTTCGGTTGTGGTGTCGGGTACCAGTATTCGCCGTCCCTGGGGGCAACTTAAGGGCCCCAACGATAATACGCCTCGATTTGCGCCCAGTGCGCGCTTCGATTTAGAGTTGGAGTTAGGTGCTATTGTCGGCGTCGACAGTGCAACGCCGGTTAGTGTTGATCGAGCCGATCAAATGATTTTTGGCTACGTGCTCTTGAATGATTGGTCAGCTAGAGATATTCAGGCGTGGGAGTATCAGCCTCTGGGACCGTTTCAGGCCAAGGCTACCGCCACCAGCATAAGCCCATGGATTGTGACTAAAGCAGCACTCGAGCCATTTCGCTGCGATACCCCAGAGCGGGATTTTCCGTTGTTGGCGCATATTCGCGATACTACGCCGATGCTTTACGATATCGATTTGACGGTTCAATTGGCCCCCCAAGACCGCATACCAACCACCATCGCGCGAACTAATTATCGCGAAATGTACTACTCTTCAGCCCAGCAATTAGCCCATCACAGCAGTTCTGGCTGCCCGATGCGAACCGGCGACTTACTCGGTTCTGGCACCATATCCGGTGCCGAAAAACACCAACGCGGTGCAATGCTCGAACTTAGTTGGGGAGGGGCGGAGCCGATCACGCTCGACAGTGGTGAAAATCGATGTTTTATCGAGGATGGCGATACCGTTACGCTAAGTGGAGCCGCTCACGGGGATGGATACATTATTGGATTTGGCGACTGTTATGGGGTTGTTCTCCCAGCTTTCGACGATCCTTATCAACGTTAAGGGAATCACTATTATGGCCAAAGCATTCGCATCCCAAGGGGATATGTCTGAGAAAAAAATTAGCTTTACACAAATCGGTGACGGGCTTTATGCCTTTACCGCTGAGGGTGACCCCAATTCCGGCGTTATCATTGGCGATGATAGTGTCATGATTATTGAGGCGCAAGCGACACCACGTTTGGCCAATAAGGTCATTGAAAAGGTTCGCGAGGTCACCGATAAACCGATCTCGCATCTCGTACTCACTCACTACCACGCGGTGCGGGTACTTGGTGCCTCGGCGTTTTCCGCCCCACAGATTATTATGAGCGATGCTGCCCGAGCGATGGTGGTAGAGCGCGGTCAAGAGGATTGGGATAGCGAATTTCAGCGTTTTCCACGGTTGTTTGAGGGGCACGAGAGTATCCCCGGATTAACATATCCGACAAGTACGTTTAGTGATCGCATGAGTGTTTATTTAGGCAAACGGCGCATCGACCTAATGCATGTAGGGCGGGCGCATACCGCTGGTGACATTGTTATTCACGTGCCTGATGAGAATGTCATGTTCACTGGCGATATCGTCGAGTATCGCAGTGCCTGTTATTGTGGCGATGGTTACTTTGGTAGTTGGAGCGATACTCTAGACAATATTGCCGCGTTTGATGTCGATGCTATTGCCCCCGGTCGCGGGGATGCTCTGATCGGTAAAAAGATGGTGGCGACGGCGATTGAGAATACTCGGGATTTTGTGGCTAGCACTTATCGACCCGCGGCGCGCGTCGCTGCGCGGAACGGTAGCCTTAAGGATGCTTGGGATGCGGTGCGCGAAGAATGTGATAGTAAATTTGCGGACTATGCAATTTATGAACACTGCCTACCCTTTAACGTCGCACGTGCCTACGATGAAGCCCGCGGGATCGAGACACCACGTATCTGGACTGCACAGCGGGATCGAGAAATGTGGGATGAGCTGCAGCCGTGAAACTTGTTCCACGGACAGGGCTTAGGCATTTGCAATGAAGGCGGTCTTTGAAACGCCCCTATACCCCTACCAGCGGCATGCGGATCAGGATACTGATGAGCCGCAACGCCATCATGTTGTCATCGTCGGTGCTGGTCCCGTGGGTCTAGCGTTGGCAATTGATCTCGCACAACAGGGGATTGAAACTGTGCTTGTCGACGACAACGACGGTGTTTCGTTGGGGTCGCGTGCGATCTGTTTCGCCAAGCGTACTCTTGAGATTAGCGATCGATTGGGGGTCGGTCAGCAGTTGGTTGATAAGGGGGTGCAGTGGCATCTTGGCAAGGTATTCTGCGACACACGCAAGATTTACGAATTTAACCTGTTGGCCGAAGATGGCCATCGCAGACCCGCGTTTATCAACTTACAGCAGTACTATTTTGAGATGGCCATGCTTGAGCGTGTGCGTGTTTTGCAGCAACAGGGTGCGCCGTTGCAATTGCGCGGTGGCAACAAAGTTGCCGCGGTGTTGTCGCACCATGACCATGTCAGTTTACAATTAGACACGCCCGACGGTGCCTATGCCCTGAACGCCGATTGGTTGATCGCTTGCGATGGAGCCACTAGCCCGATTAGGCAGGCGTTGGGGTTAGATTTTGTTGGGCGGGTGTTCGAGGACAATTTTTTGATAGCGGATGTCGTCATGGACGCAGATTTTCCTGTAGAGCGCTGGTTTTGGTTCGATCCACCTTTTAACCGCGGTCAGTCAGCGTTATTGCACAAGCAACCTGACAACGTCTGGCGGATAGATCTTCAACTCGGTTGGGACATCGATCGCGACGCAGAAAAACGACCTGAAAACGTCATTAAACGACTCGATGCGATGCTCGGTAGCGATATTAAATTTACCTTAGAGTGGGTGTCGATCTACACGTTTCAGTGTCGAAGAATGAAAAATTTTCGTCATGGGCGGGTCATTTTTGCCGGTGACAGCGCGCATCAGGTAAGTCCTTTTGGGGCGCGTGGCGCCAATAGCGGGGTGCAGGATGCAGACAACCTCGGTTGGAAACTCAAGGCTGTGATCAACGGCAGCGCACCCCACGATTTAATCGACAGCTACGACAGTGAACGCGTGTATGGTGCAGATGAGAATATCCGAAATTCGACAAACTCTACCGACTTTATCACCCCAAAATCGCCTGTGAGCCGAATTTTCCGCGATGCCGTTTTGGATCTTGCCGAACACTATCCATTTGCGCGTCCGCTGGTTAATTCTGGTCGTCTTAGCATGCCCTGTGTCTATGACCACTCCCCGTTAAATACACCCGATGCGATGGTCTCAGGCCCATCGCGCACTCGTCCGGGCGCACCTTGCGTGGATGTGGCTTTATGCGATGGTTATCTGCTGCAGCGTCTGGGCGGAAGGTTTTCGTTACTCCTCCTTAATATTGATTCAACTATTGCCTTGGAGGATATTGATGAGGCCATAGACCAGGTCGTTTTAGACGCGAGTCTAGATCTTACCGGTGCCTTGAGCGAGCGCTATTTAGGCTCAGACAGTCAAGCAGTCTACCTTATTCGACCGGATCAACATATTGCCGCGCGGTGGTCAACGTTTGACCCGTTGGCGATTGCGAGCGCGTTGCAGCGAGCACTCGCCGGAGGAAGTCTTACATGCGTCTGATCTTAAATCCGAATATTGCCCAACCCGACCAGTTTTATGGGGACTTACTAGCAGCTCACGACGGTTTAAGCGATGCCGAGAGCCATGCTTACAACGCTCGGCTCGTGCTCATTCTGGGAAACCATATCGGCGATCTCGAGATATTGGCGCATGCGTTAGATGCGGCTAAATTAGCCTCTTTAAAGGAGTGATGCATGAGTGACACTGTACTCTATGACTATTGGCGTTCCTCTGCCAGCTATAGGGTGCGTATTGCACTGAATCTTGGCAATGTGTCCTATCGGTCGCAGAGCGTCGATCTAGTCAGTGGGCAGCATAAGTTAGTTGGGCACCTATCACGTAATCCGCAAGGTTTTGTGCCAGTGTTGGATATTGATGGTCAGCGTCTAACTCAGTCACTGGCTATTTTAGAGTACCTTGACGAGACGCGAATCCTAGGTTTACTGCCTCATCAACCATTAGAGCGAACTAAAGTCCGTGCTCTTGCACAGTCATTAGCGGTCGATGTACACCCAGTTTGTAACCTTTCGGTAGTTCGCTATGCCATCGATGAGACGGATGATGAGAGTTTGCGCGATCGCTGGATGGCGCGTTTTATCGGTGCCGGGTTACATGCGTTTGAAGCACTTTTGGGCGAGTTTCAAGTAACACGATTTTGTACTGGGTCGACGCCGAGCCTTGCTGATCTCTGCCTAATCCCGCAGTTATATAACGCTCGTAGATGGCAAATCGACTATAGTCAGTGCACTAGAATTTGCGCTATCGAAGACGCCTGTGCA
>JAPKCN010000147.1 GCA_028822945.1 Porticoccaceae bacterium
TTGTCATCACTCGCGACCATAGGCGACCCAACATTGTCAGTGTGCTATCTTGCATCTCCTGACTGTCTGTGCCCGTCGCGTCGGACACAATGACCACCTTGTATTGTGCGTCGCAAGCTTCCATGGCGGTCATAGCAACACAGTTATTAGTAGATACTCCGACACAGACTACAGTTTGCGCTTTCATTGCTCGCAGTGTCGTGTCAATTTTGGTCGAGCGAAAGGCTCCCTGAGTTGTCTTGTTGAACACCAGTTCGCCTTCATTAGGTTTTAGATCGGCGACTATTTCATGCTCTATATTGCCAACGATATTATTCGTGGCCACCACGATCGGCTTGAGATGCGCTGGTACATCCCGAGCATCGGGCGTCTCTGCTCCGTAAGTGATGTATATAACGCCCGCGTTATTGTTACGAAAACTAGCCAACAACTTTTGAATATTGGGCACCAGCATTTGCTCTATTCTTGAAAAGCGGAAATCTGAATTGTCAGCTTTTCCTGCGTCACTCAAGAGCTTTCCCAAGCCCATGGTTCTGTTGCCCGTTGCGTTTTGCATGTCAATAACGATCAGGACGGTGTTGCTTGACTCAACAGTTACGGTTTGCGAAAAGGAATCTATAAAGCTGGGCTCTTTCATTCGCTAATCGTACTATTGATCTAAATATTTTTCAATTACACAATGAAATTTTATAGGGTAAATATGGATAATTTTTAAAAGGCCGGATGCGGCGCGCACGACATCGGTAATGGCCAGCATTGCATAGTTTCCGTTGTGGGTTTTTAAAACAGCTTTACGGAGCCGAAAAGCCAAATGGGAAAAGTCTAGCACGTATTAAATGCGGCCGATAAAACTTGTGAATTAGCAGCTTTCGCGCAAAGTGATCGCCTCTTAGCGAATGGTATGCGTTATAGAAAATTACAATCGGTTTTCCATATTTTTTACGAGCATGAATTTACCGAAATTGATCCGTGGCTCGCCGATCCAAAAACATCTATGAGTTTGTCAAAACTGTGCCGTCGATCTTTCTTAAGACGCAGGTGGTCACGTGGCCTACAAAAAAATATCGATACCACTGTTATCGCCGGTTGCATCGCTATTTGTTGTATCCATGTTTCGGTGATAACCAGCCTCTTTCGAGGCAATAGAACCGTTGTGGCCGAAGCTTATTGTGGCGATCAGGGGTATGACACTCATCGGGATAATATTAACGATGTCAGTCGTCGCTAAGGCGATATTGCGCAGTCCTGTGACCAACAAAAGGTGTGTTGCTAGGCGGTGGTGACAAGCCAGTTAAAGGTGACAGCGAGACTATACAAAAAGCGCATCTGCGAAATTAGAGTAGGAATCGAGCGCTAATATATCGTTACTCAAGGTGTGAATTTGCTGCGATGTCATATATGGAATGCACAGTCCAGTGAATTTTTCGCGAAATTCTTCGGCACTCATAAAGTTATCCGGCTCGCCTAGAGGAACCTTTGTAAAGGTCTGGAAAACATCTTTGCCCGAGATGATTCTGACGTTTGCGCTCATATTCTCTGGACTGCACGCTTCGGCTTCTGCATCGACATATACATGCACATTTTTACACAGTGCTAACGTAGCTGCGTCTCCGAGATTATCGGCGTAATCATCCCAGACAAACCGGCGCTTGCGGAATGCTACCGCGGCACTAAAGGGCATAGAAAACTGTCCGTCCACAATACTTCGGGGCGTTTGCTTTTGGCTGAGTGGGTCGCCAATAATACCAAATCCGCGCTGCGGCAAGCCGACTTCAATTTTAACATCGCTATCAATGGGCAAATTATGCTCTGCTGCCAACGCTAGAATGCCGTCGATAGCAGCGTGGCTATATCGACAAGAGGGGTAAGGCTTTACCCCTAGCGTCATTGTTTTCCATATTTCACCAAGGCCGCTCACCGCCGTATCTCTGTTGGCATCGGTACTGTAGTTGTGGAAAAATCCCCACTTGCCTTCAATCGATTGCTTCGGCCCGACGTAGCCTTCACTAGCAAAAAAAGCTGCCATAAGACCATTTTGCGCAGCTTGGCCAACATGCAGCCGCTTGGTCCAAGCGCCATCGTTTAGAAACTGCATGGCACCGGCTGTTTGGCTGAGTGCGATGCCGAAAGCGGAAACTATTTGGCTGTCAGATAATTTAAGAATTTTTGATACCGCGGCAACAGCGGCATATATGCCGCATGTTGCGGTCGGATGAAAGCCGCGGGTGTAATGATCGGCAGCACCCACTGCACTGCCCAAGCGGACATGTACTTCGTAGCCAACGACACAGGCTGTTATCAAGTCGCGACCGGACGCCCCCACCATTTCGGCGGCCGCTATAACCGCGGGCACAATAGGCGCGCTGGCATGAATGGACGCCTCGGCGTGGGTATCGTCAAAGTCTAGCGAATGCGCCAGGCTGGCGTTAATCAGAGCGGCAGCAGACGGAGAGTAGGTAGTTTTATCACCGAAGACGTGGCAGTCGCCACGGTCTAATCCGAGTTTACTGACCGCTGCAAGCATACTGGGTGTCGACTCCGAGTCGTGCCGTGCTCGAATCATAATTCCGACTGTGTCGAGGATTAAGAGCTTGGCGCGCTCAACGACCGCCGTTGGAATCTGCTCAAAATTAGTCTGTATGCAGAAATCAGCGAGTTTTTGTGTGGTGTTGTCCATGTTTCACCGGTTCCTAAAGCGCTTAGCGCGACAATTCATTGTCTGGTCGTGACGGCATATCGATTTTGAAGTGACGCTTGAGGATGTCGGCAATATTTTCATAGCAACATCCAAAGCGCACAACCTCGAGCGTCTCTACGTTCAGAAGAGTCGACGACATACCTTGATGGGTATATTTGACTGGCCCATAGTTGATTACCATATCGGCGGCATCTTTAATTTCATCCTGTATGTCTTCGACCCGGAAGCGCGTGCCAGTAGTTGAAACGTTTGCCGACGAGCCAAACACAAGTTTGTTGGCCGCAAATATAAGCCGCGTTATCTCTGCGTGGAATTTACCGGCATTGGTAAGCATAGCTAGCGTATCATCGACCGTGCTGCGTTCGTAGAGCTCTTGGTTAATACTTTTAAACAATTCGTGTTGGGGGTTGCAGGGTGCAATGATACCTAGCGGTAAGTCGTAGTCCTCGACGATCGCAGAAACGATTTCGCTACCGCGGGGGCTAACTACATGCACGGCTTTGTGGTGATCCATATTACCGATGACGGCATTGTATTTTGTATTAGCACGTTTTTTTGTATTGAAGATATGCATAACCGAATCGAACGATCCGCCAAGGAAGGCATAACCGACGTCCATTGGCAAAATGCAAGTTCCACCATCTTCTAGAATCTGAAACGCCTTTTGGGCGTCGCCTTGTATATCTAAAACACTCATCGCTATGTCCTCTTAAAAGCCGTATACGAAACCGCATTGCCTTGATTAAGGCAATGTGAGATTTCTGCAAAGATTGCTATCTAACGGCGCGTCTCCGTTTCGAGAAGTCGGGCGCTACCGGAGCGGGCAGACCCGTTTCAGCCATACAATTAGCTCTCAACGTTTCCAGCGAACCGCCAAAGTTAAAGATTTTCCCGTCTTCTTTGTGGTCAACGGTTTTTTCTTTGCGTAAAGCCACGGTTGCGGCTTCATCGACGATCTTGCCATCTAGCACGACGCCGTAGGAATCCTTTGCGGCCTCATGGCTGACTAGACCGTATTGCACATCTTGTAGGACGCGCTCGGTTTCTCGGGTTAGTGGATCACCAACACCTCCTCCGCCCCAAGTGTTGAAATATAAAGTGTCGCCACTATTGACTTGAAAGAGGTCGCATTTGGATGGTAGCAGCTCTAAGGTGCCATCAGCTCGAACCAGTTCTTTAGTGCTTCTTTTCCCAGGCATGGCACCATTAACGCCCCAAGGATAGGTTAGCCAGCGATCGTCATGGACTGAAATTTCGCCATCTTCAAGGAAGTGATAACCCATTCGGATGCCATTACCCCCGCGGTGATAGCCGGCACCACCAGAATCAATAATGCACTCAAAAGTTTCGATTCGCAGTGGAAAATAAGCTTCGAGAAACTCGTTCGGAACATTTTTAAATGCCGGCCATAGAGAATGCCCATCCGGACCGTCGCCAACCGGACGCGCCGGAATACCGCCAAAGCCAATTTGGTAAAGTTGATACCATTCTCCATTTTTGTCGTAGCCCGAGTACATAAAATGGGGGCTGTCAGAGAATCCAGCGCCGCACAAAAAGTCAGGGTTACCTTGTCCTAAAAGACCGCTGAGGACATCAAAAATCCGTCCCAACGCATGCGTTCGGCATGAAAGGGCGCCCGGCCTGATCGGTTTGAGTAACGTTCCTTCAGGTATCCGAACATCAACGTAATCATAAAAACCATCATTGAAAAGTATCTGAGGGTCGAACGCCGAAATCATGAATGTGCCGCAAAACATTTTGAACATTTCTTCGTTCAGCAAAAAGTTGATCGACCCCGGACTCTGTGGGTCTGTGCCATCAAAGTCAAAAATAACGACTTCATCTTCACGCCACATAGAACACTTGATTTTGTATGGCCCTGAACCGAGAGCGTCGTCGCATATGTAATCTTCGAATGACTGTTTTTCCGTTGGGATAGTGTCCATAATTAGTTTACGCATGGCGCGACAATTACGCTCCAGTAGAGCATCTAATGCCGAATAAAAAACATCATCACCAAAACGCTCGGCCATCTCTACACAGCGGCGCTCGGCCACAGTGCAGGCGGCGATGATGCCCTTGAAATCAGCTTGATTCCAGTTAGGCATGCGAGAGTTGCGTATTGCGATCTTAATCAGATCTTCTTGCAGTTCGCCTTTTCGAAAAATTTTAACTGGAGGGAAGGCCACGCCTTCTTCGAAAATCTCTCGAGCTTCGTTCGGGAGTGAGCCCGGCACACGACCACCG
>JAPKCN010000148.1 GCA_028822945.1 Porticoccaceae bacterium
GCCTTTGCAACAACGCGTTGAAACCTATAAACTATTGAGTGTAAAGTTGTATTGAGCCATAACGATGTAGGTTCGATGCTAACACGGCAGCCAAAATAGGAAAACAATATGCCCAGCGTTCGAATTAAAGAAAACGAGCCCTTTGACGTTGCATTGCGCAGATTCAAGCGGTCGTGTGAAAAAGCCGGTATCCTCGCCCAAGTGCGTAGCTGTGAATTCTATGAAAAGCCTACGTGGGAGCGTAAACGTAAAGCGGCGGCAGCTGTAAAGCGTAACCAAAAAAAGGTCTCGCGGGAATCTCGAAAGTTTACTCGACTTTACTGAGAGACGTTATCTTAGCGACTCGCAAAAAGCGCCTAGTGGCGCTTTTTGTGTTTTTATAGACAGCCGCGGAGTCCAATCATGGATTTGAATAAGAAACTTGCCAATGCTATGAAACAGGCGATGCGCGACAAAGATAAGCAACGCCTCGGAACAATTCGCCTAATACGAGCCGATATAAAACGTATTGAAGTCGATGAACGCATCGCATTAGACGACCACCAGATTTTAGTTGTACTCGATAAAATGCTCAAGCAGCGCCGCGACTCGATCAAACATTACCAGCTAGCTGACCGCGAAGAATTAGCGGCGATCGAAGCCGCCGAAATTGCGGTGATCCAAGAATTCTTGCCCAAAGAACTCAGCCAAGACGAAGTCCAAGAGCTGATTATGTCAGCCATAAAGCAGACTAATGCGAAATCCATGCGTGACATGGGTGCTGTAATGGCGCTAATAAAACCGCAGATACAAGGCCGTACCGACGCCGGCAAAGCCAGTGATCTAGTCAAGGCGAAATTGCTGACGCCAACGTGACAGATGTATCATTTAATGCCACTTAGCGGCAGTATCTTTAGTCGCGCAACAAGGTACACTAGAGCTTTCTGAAAATTGACTAGCAGTGCTGATGTCCGGACTGATTCCACAGAGTTTTATCGACGATCTTCTCGACCGCACAGATATTGTCGAGATAATTGGCAGTCGTGTAGAAATAAAGAAAGCAGGTAAAAACCACAAAGCTTGCTGCCCATTTCACGAAGAAAAAAGCCCATCGTTCACTGTTGCCCAAGACAAACAATTTTATTACTGTTTTGGCTGTGGCGCCGGCGGCAATGCATTAAGTTTTATCATGGAATTCGATCGCGTTGATTTTTTACCTGCGGTCGAGGCCCTCGCTAGACAACTTGGCGTCGATATTCCTCGAGAGCCAGTGCCAGAGCGCAGCGCAGTCCGCAATAAAGACAACATCTACTCGATACTTGGCGACTCAGATCGCTATTACCGCCAACAACTCAGGCAACATCCGTCGGCTAAAACTGCCGTCAGCTATCTAAAGGAGCGCGGATTAAGCGGCCAGATCGCTGCCCAATTTGGTATTGGATACGCACCGCCGGGCTGGGATAACCTTATGCAAGCTGAAGCCAAAGATAAGGACCGTACAGAATTGCTTAAGGAATCGGGCATGCTGGTTAGTAAACCTGAGGAAAACAAACAATATGATCGATTTAGACATCGTATCATGTTCCCCATACGCGACCAGCGCGGCCGCACAGTTGGCTTCGGCGGCCGTGTTCTCGATGACAGCAAACCCAAATATTTAAACTCGCCGGAAACACCGGTTTTTCAAAAAGGTCGTGAGTTATATGGTCTCTATGAGGCGCGTCAAGCGCTCAAAGAAATACCCCGACTTATCATGGTCGAAGGCTATATGGATGTCATAGCGCTAGCGCAATACGGCATCCAAAATGCTGTCGCAACTTTGGGTACGGCGCTTACCGACGGTCACTTACAAAAAATCTTTCGCTATACCTCTGAGATTGTCTTTTGCTTCGATGGCGATGCTGCCGGTCGCAAGGCTGCAGCGCGCGCGCTGGTCATCGCACTGCCCGAAATGCG
Organism: Porticoccaceae bacterium; assembly: GCA_028822945.1. Taxonomy (GTDB): domain Bacteria; phylum Pseudomonadota; class Gammaproteobacteria; order Pseudomonadales; family Porticoccaceae; genus TMED48. Next base: position 1,936 of record JAPKCN010000148.1, read on the forward strand.
AGACGGTGTATCTGCACGCTTTCTGTTTTTACCCGACTCCGAGGATCCCGACAGCAGCGTGCGCAAACTGGGGCACGATGCGTTTATTAAGACTATTGAAAATTCGCAACCGCTGTCCGAATTTTTTTTCGTCCACCTCAGTAGTGATATCGACACCTCCACTGCCGACGGTAAAGCAAAATTGGGCAAACTCTGCGCGCCGCAAATCAGCCGTATCCCCGAGGGAATCTTTCGGCAGCTAATGCTTGCCGAGCTAGCTCAACGCACTGGCTTATCGACAGCTGACCTGCGCACCTATGTAGCCGCGCACAAACCTAAGCCCTCGGTTAAGATACTGACGAGCGAACCATCGCGCTCTATGACTAGCAACGAACCACCTGAATACAGCTATGAGGAGTGTTATCCGCCACCCGAGCATCACGATGATTCGAGCTACCCACAGCTGTACGGACGCGTCCAAAAAATCCGCACAACGCCGATTCAACATCTCTGTGCGCTGTTACTAAACCACCCCGATTTAGCGCAACATATTGACGACAGCGCACTACTAGCAAGCTCGCTCGATCCAGAGATACAGCTTTTTATGCGCCTTCTGACGGCTGTGCAGCAACATCCCAACTATAAATCGGCTCAACTACTGGCCTACTGGTTGGGCAATCCAAGCGCGCAAGAGGAGGCGCGCCATCTCCAGTCACTTGCGTCGCGTGAAATCTATCACCCACCGCCGGGTACCGGGAGAGACGACCATGCAGAATTCTGCGATGCGCTCGCTCATGTGCAGCTGCGTGTCTTCGAGGCGCTGCCCGATACTGAAAAAGCTCGCCACCTTTTAGATCGCGAAACGCTCAATGAACGAGAAATCAAACAGTTACATAAAATCCATGTGAAATTGCCGCATGATGAGCAGGGAAAGCAATTAAAAAATCATATAAAACAGAGGCTTGTATTATCAGTCGTTAAAAAAAAATAATACCAAATAGTCAGGGACACACAATTATTTATCGGCTATAATTGCGCGCTATTTTTCGGGCTCTTAGAAACGTATTTTCCTATGACAGAAAACAATCAAAAGCAACAATCTGGCATCAAAGACCTCATCGCCAAAGGCCGTGAACAGGGCTATCTGACCTACGCCGAAGTCAATGATCACCTTCCAGAAGACATCGCGGACCCGGAGCAAGTCGAAGACATCATTCAGATGATCAACGACATGGGTATCACCGTTTTTGAAACCGCCCCAGACGCAGAGCAATTGCTGATGATGTCGGGAGACAACACCCCGGACGAAGTCGCTGCGGCGGAAGCTGCAGCAGCACTTGCGTCAGTCGAGTCAGAGCAACATAGAACGACCGATCCCGTGCGAATGTACATGCGCGAAATGGGCTCAGTTGAACTATTGACTCGCGAAGGTGAAATTGAAATTGCCAAGCGCATCGAAGAGGGTACGCGAGAGCTGATGTCAGCCATCACCGAGTGGCCGACAACCGTCGATAAAGTAGTGACTGACTACGGCAAGGTCGAAGCTGGCGAACGACGCCTCACCGACATTATCAGTGGTTATCTTAACCCTATGGACCATGTCCCCTCCGCTCTCGCGCAACAGCAAGCCGCTGAGGCATTGAAAGCCGAAGCAGGCGATGATGCAGAACCTGAAGAAGAGGAAGAAGAAGAGCACGAGGGAGGGTTAGATCCAGAGGAAGCTGCGAGGCGCTTTAATGATATACGCGTGCAATTGAGTAAAACTGAGCGCTCAATCACCCGCTATGGCCGCATGTCGAGTAGCGCGGTTAAAAACGTTCTAGAACTAGCAGACCTATTTAAATATCTTAAGCTCACACCCCGCCAATTCGATCCGTTAATCTTACTGGTCAAACAAGCGGTGGATAGCGTAAGGCGAGAAGAGCGCAATTTGGTGGACTTGTGTGTCCGTCAAGCTAAAATGCCGAGGAAAAATTTTATTCGAGATTTCCCCGGCAATGAGAGTGACGGACAGTGGTCGATCGCAATCAGTGAGTCCGGCGCTCCCTGGGCATCTGGCATCGCTAACCAGATGGTTGAGATCCAGAGGTCACAGCGTAAACTCGGCAAAATAGAGAAGGAGAGCGGTTTTACTATAGCCCAAATTAAAGATATCAACCGGCGCCTAACTATTGGCGAAGCGATGTCGCGGCGCGCCAAAAAGGAAATGGTCGAAGCTAACTTACGACTGGTGATTTCTATCGCAAAAAAATATACCAATCGCGGCCTACAATTTTTAGACTTGATTCAAGAGGGTAATATTGGCTTGATGAAAGCGGTTGACAAATTTGAGTACCGTCGCGGTTACAAATTCTCAACCTATGCGACTTGGTGGATTCGCCAAGCGATTACCCGCTCGATTGCGGATCAGGCGCGCACTATCCGAATTCCAGTACACATGATCGAAACAATCAACAAGTTAAATCGTATCTCGCGCCAGATGTTGCAAGAGATGGGCCGGGAACCAACGCCTGAGGAACTGGCCGAACGCATGGAGATGCCCGAGGACAAAATTCGCAAGGTACTTAAAATTGCCAAAGAACCGATCTCTATGGAAACACCGATCGGCGAGGACGAGGACGCTAGTATTGGTGACTTAATCGAGGATATTACCATCGCATTGCCTATCGATGAAGCAACAAAACAGAACCTCACCGAGTCGACCCGCGGGGTATTAAGCAGCCTAACTGCACGTGAAGCTAAAGTTCTTAGAATGCGCTTCGGTATCGATATGAATACCGACCATACGCTAGAAGAAGTTGGCAAGCAGTTCGACGTAACACGCGAGCGAATTAGGCAAATCGAGGCCAAGGCACTGCGCAAACTGCGTCATCCGACCCGCTCCGATCACCTGCGCAGTTTCATCGACGAGTAAGGTATAAATACAAATAAAATAGATGCAAGTTATAACGCTTGATTTCGCTTAAGGGGCCCATAGCTCAGCTGGTTAGAGCAGTCGACTCATAATCGATTGGTCGTAGGT
>JAPKCN010000012.1 GCA_028822945.1 Porticoccaceae bacterium
CTCGCAACTGCCCAACCGAGTCGTAATAGCCCCAACGTCCCTCGATACCTAAGGTCTCGGCGGCGGTGATCTGCACATGATCTATGCAGCTGTTATCCCACTGTGAATGGATCACCCGATTGGCAAATCGCAGCGCCAATAAGTTCTGAACGGTTTCTTTGCCAAGATAGTGATCGATACGATAGATGTTGCGCTCAGAAAAATACTCGCCCACAGTGTCATTGACATGCCGCGAACTCACAAGGTCCTGACCTATCGGTTTTTCTAGCACTACCCGCGTCCGCTCATCGACGCAACCAGTACTGTGCAGATGGCCGCAGATCGGCCCAAACAAACTCGGTGGGGTGGCCAAATAATAAATAGCCACGCGTTCACTATTGATCGATGCTCTGTAATTTGAGTATTGGTTTTGCTCTTTGAAATCCATACTCAGGTAATCTAAGCGCTGGGCAAAGGATATCCATTGGTTAGACGTTAACTCGGCGTCATCGAGTATTAACTGCAAGGATGCGAATAGCGATTGAGCAAACTCCTCGGTCGATAGCTCGGCTCGCGCCAGTGCCATAATGCGAACATTTTCATTCAGCAATGCTGCACAGTGCAGACGATAGAGCGCGGGAAATAGCTTTCTGTTGGCAAGATCACCAGCAGCGCCAAAAATTATCAAATCAGTAGCATTTGTCATAGTCATCTCGATATCAAGCTATTTAACCAATGGCATAAGCCGTGCACATTGCGCTGGTATCACGGGCCAATCTCTCGATTTCCGACCACCGCTGCTGACGCACCAGAGAGTTGGGAGTCAGCCATGAACCGCCTACCGCGAGAACATTGGTAAGCGCTAAGTACTGCCGCATATTGTCGACATCGATACCGCCCGTCGGGCAAAATTTTATGGACGGAAAAGGTCCCTGCAATGCCTTGATAAAAGCTTTTGAATCCCAAGCGCCCGCTGGAAATAATTTAAAATCGCGATAGCCAAACTGCATTGCCTTCATGACGTCTGAAACCGTTGAGACCCCAGGCAAAAAGGCTATAGAGGCCTGTTCGGCTGCATGTAGTAAATCATCGGTAAGTCCTGGAGACACCATATACTGGCAACCCAAGTCTTGCGACAGTGCGACTTGCTGTGCATTGCAAACGGTACCAGTGCCAATCACAGCATTTGGGACATGACGGATAATCTCGCGAATTCCAGCAACAGCCGCCTCGGTGCGTAGAGTGACCTCGATAGCTAAAATCCCACCAGCAACCAGTGCTTCGGCCAACGGCACCGCATCGCGACTATCCTCTATGGTAACAACTGCAATGACGCTTTGACCGGCCAATAATTCACGCATTTAAGTCGCGTCTTGCGCAGTAAGATGTTTAGTTGCGCCCAAGATGCCAAGGTTGGTATGCGTTACTAGGTACGTTGGGATAGGCTCGAGGTAACTAGCAAAACGACCTTTACTCTCAAAGAACTGCCTAAATTGACTGGCGAAAAAATAATCTGCAAACCGCGGCACAATGCCGCCGGCAATGTAGACGCCACCGCGCGCACCATAGGTCAAGGCTAAATTACCAGCCGTCGATCCGAGCACCTCACAAAATAGGTCGAGGGTAGCAGCGGCGATCGAATTGCTGCCGTCGAATGCCTGCTCGACCACCTCGGACGGCGAACTCAGAGCGTGCTGACGAGAATGAATACTTGAAAGTGCAGCATAAATATTCAGTAATCCAGGCCCGGACAGTAAGCGTTCCAAAGATACCCGCTGATGTCGCGTCAATAAGTAGCGCAGAACTTCGACCTGCATATCGCCGACCGGCGCAAAGTCAACATGCCCGCCCTCGCTATCGATAACCTGATAACCGCCAACATGAGGTATCAGCGCTGCTACACCGAGCCCAGTGCCAGCACCCAAAACAACACTCGGCTTATCTGCTCTACACACGCCACGACCGATCTGCCGAAAGTCGCCGTCAGCGAGTTCGGTAATACCATGCGCGAGCGCTTGAAAATCATTGATTAAACTCACGTTCTGACAATTGAACGCAGCTATAATCTGACCGCGGGAAAAATGCCAGTGGCTATTGGTGAAGCGAATCAGATTGTTATCTACAGGACAGGCAACCGCAAAACACACCCTTTGAGGCGGGCACCAGCCACCGAGTGTCACTGCTATGTCGGCCATCAGCACCTTGAGGACTTGATCGAACTGCGGATATTCACTCACCGCATGGTGGAATTCGTAGGTGATGTTCGCATCATCGCAAACATAGGCCGCAAATCGTGCATTGGTGCCACCAATATCGGCGACTAAGTTCCAATTACTGTGCATATTTCCTAAACCCTCGGAAACAAAAACGATGCGCCCTGTTCCGCATCGCTAATATTATCGCGATTTAGGCTGAACAATTCACGTCCGCAACCGCGTTGACCCACTGCTGTGCGCGGCGTATATTGCCGATCGCGAATAGCGGCGACATCACCCAATACCTCTAATTTACCTGCCTGAGCATCAATACGCAGTATATCGCCATCGCATAACTTCGCCAAAAGTCCGCCATCGGCAGCCTCTGGTACTAACTGAATAGCCGCGGGCACCTTGCCCGACGCGCCCGACATTCGACCGTCTGTGACCAGCGCTACACTGTAACCGCGATCCTGAAGAATACCCATAAATGGGGTTAATTTATGTAATTCTGGCATACCTAGGGCGCGCGGACCTTGATAGCGCACCACCACCACACAATCGCGGTCGAGACTTCCCGCGCGGAAAAGTGGCTCGAGGTCGTTTTGATCTTCGATCACCACCGCAGGCGCTTCGACAACATGGTGTTGCGGTTCGACCGCCGACACTTTGAACATGCACCGCCCGAGGTTCCCCTCCAGCAAGCGCAAGCCGCCCTCTACTGCAAAAGGCTTATCTAACGAGGCTAAGACTGAATTATCCAAGGATTTTTGCGGCGACTGACGCCAGCCTAACCCGGCATTCTTTAAAAATGGCTCATAGGTGAAATCGGCGAACGAATCGCCCCAGACAGTGGCCGCATCAGGGTGCATAAAACCACCGGCTAGTAGCGTTCTAAAAAGGCAACTGGTGCCACCCGCGGCATGAAAGTGGTTAACGTCCGCTTGACCATTGGGGTAGACCTTCGCCATCAAGGGCACCACAGACGAGAGTGCGGCAATGTCTGACCAATCAATTAAAATACCGGCGGACCGAGCGATTGCGACTATATGCATGCTATGGTTGGTCGATCCGCCGGATGCCAAGAGCGCCACACAGGCATTGACAATTGAGCGCTCATCGACCACCTTGCCTATAGGCCTATAATCGCTACCCAGCGCAGTTATGCGCGCTAATTGCTGTGATGCGCCAGCTGTCAACGCGTGGCGCAGTGAGTTGTCGGGATTGACAAAAGAACTGCCAGGCAACTGTAACCCAAGAGCTTCTAACACCACCTGATTGCTGTTGGCAGTGCCATAAAAGGTACAGGTGCCATGGCTGTGATAAGACTCGGATTCGGCCTGTAGTAGTTGTTCTCGGTCGGCTTTGCCCTCGGCAAATAGCTGCCGAATACGTTGCTTCTCGACATTTGGCAAACCGCTTTCCATTGGACCTGCAGGCACAAAAATTACTGGAAGATAACCAAAACTCAGCGCCCCCATCAGCAGACCCGGGACAATTTTGTCACAAATACCGAGTGCTAACATGCCGTCAAACATCTGATGAGAGAGCGCCATAGCAGTGCACTGAGCAATCAGGTCGCGACTCAACAAACTCAGTTCCATGCCGTCCTGCCCCTGAGTAACACCATCGCACATGGCCGGCACGCCGCCGGCGACTTGTGCGGTACAACCCATATCTCGCAGCGCACGCTTAATTTGATCAGGGTAATCAGCGTAGGGTTGATGCGCCGAAAGCATATCATTATAAGCCGTGACAATAGCCATATTAGCCGCCTGCATGAGTCGCAAACTGTCTTTATCGCCGGTATTGCAACTGGCAAATCCGTGCGCCAAATTACCGCAACTTAACTTACCGCGCTCGGGACGATTTGACTGATCTTCAGTCAATTGTCGTAGATACTCACTGCGCAGTTGCGCACTGCGATGAATCACACGCTGCGTCACCGACAAGACAGACGAATTAGTATTTTGCATATCCACTCATATTAATAGGGCAGTAAAGTATTAAAACTACGCAAAAAGACACCATAATAGTCATTTTTCGATGATTATACCCGATTTTAAATTTTTTCCTAATAGTAAACAAAAATATGTGTAACTTAGCTACATACTCTTTTAGCAGCATTTTTGTGCGCTCAGTATATGCCATAAAACATCGCATTCTACGTATCCTGTGCCTATAATCATGACGAGAATAAATAACGGATAATAGTCTAGACGTGATTCAAATAGCCTAAAGAGCAACCCCCACAATACCCGTAAACCATTCACAAAAGAAAGATACTCCATGGATCAGATCAATTATTGCCCCCGCAAGACTGCCGCTTGGCAGCAACTTGAGCAACTCGCCCAACGTAGACCAGTCGATATGCTCGCGCAATTTGAAGCCGACCGCAATCGGGCGGCAGACTTTTCGATTAGCTGCGATGAACTGCTGCTAGATTTCTCTAAGAATCTGATCGATAGGGAAATTTGGCGTGCATTGCTCGCTCTCGCCGAGCAGTCGCCACTGGTGGCGCATCGGCGCGCAATGTTCAATGGCGAATTGATCAACACCTCGGAGCAACGAGCCGTATTGCACACCGCCTTGCGCCGCGTCGACGAGAGTTTATCCTCTACCTCTAGCGGGAGTTCCGACAGACCCACAGAAGACCCGCAGCGCGCTGCCGAAGTCCAGCAACAACGTCGGGAACTTACTCGTATAAGTGATAAGATTCGCGCCGGTGACTGGCTTGGTAGTACCGGCAAGAGCATTACCGACGTCGTCAATATCGGCATAGGTGGGTCGGATCTCGGACCAAAAATGGCCTGCCAAGCGCTTGCTGAATATGCTCACCCGAACCTAAAAATGCATTTTATTGCCAATGTTGACGGTGCCGAAATACTCTCAATACTGCGCCACCTAGACGCCGAAACTACACTCGTTATAGTGGCCAGTAAAACCTTCACCACGCAGGAGACACTGCTCAATGCTGCCACCGCCATCACGTGGTTCGAAAGTAAATTAAATCTTCGCAATGCGCACACCAGCCAGCATTTTATTGCCGTCACCGCCAGCCGTAAAAACGCGCTAGCCTATGGGATCGACAGGCGACAGATCCTTGAATTTGCAGACTGGGTCGGTGGGCGATACTCACTGTGGTCAAGCATTGGCCTGTCCATTGCAATCAGTATTGGCAGTCAAAATTTCCATCAGATGTTAGCCGGCGCGCAATCTATGGACGAGCACTTTTTTAATACACCACTGAGGACCAATATGCCGGTGGCAATGGCTTTACTGGGTGTTTGGTACAATAACTTTTTGCGGGCGCAAAGCCATGCGGTGATCCCCTATTGCGAGCGCTTGAATTTATTGCCGGCCTACCTACAACAACTTGACATGGAAAGTAATGGCAAGACGATGGCTTTAAATGGCCAACCGGTAGAGTATGCAACCGGCCCGATCCTGTGGGGTCAGACCGGCACCAATGGTCAGCACGCATTTTTTCAACTACTGCATCAGGGTACTCACTGCGTGCCGATTGATTTTATTGCAACCGCGAATGATGCACTGAGCAACATCACACATCATCGAGTACTACTCGGCAATATGCTCGCTCAGGGCTCGGCACTAATGGCTGGGCAAGCTGCGCCCGAAGGTCAACCGCACCGCCACTATCGCGGCAACAAGCCCTCCAACACCTTGATCATGGATCGTCTAACAGCGAAAAATTTTGGTGCCTTAATAGCCCTTTACGAACACAAGGTGTTTGTTCAGGGCAGTATCTGGAATATTAATTCGTTTGATCAGTGGGGCGTGGAATTGGGCAAAAATATGGCTAATCAAATTCTCGACAACGACAACTCAGGTCCATCTATGGATACATCGACAGCCGCTCTACTTGCGCACTTAGCGAAAAACATCTGCTAGTGGTGGTCAACACTGCCGCGGCAACACCTGTCTCCATAATAGCGATGCGCAACTTATACGCGCAGCTCACGCGGCATTGAAAAATTTACTTTTTCGACTACTCCTTCCAATTCACGAGGGCGAGTAGCACCTAGATCGATCAGCTTACCGACAACGTTTTTTACTAGCACTTCAGGTGCCGAAGCGCCCGCAGTCACACCGATACTCGCGGCATTTTGAAACCAAGAGTCCTGGATGTCGTCGGCACCATCGATCAGGTAAGCGCGACAGCCACAGCGCTCGGCGAGCTCCCGCAAACGGTTCGAGTTGGAACTCGCAACCGAGCCAACCACCAAGATCAGGTCGGTTTCCATCGCCAATTGACGCACCGCGTCTTGGCGATTTTGCGTGGCGTAACAAATATCGTCTTTGCGCGGCCCAACGATTAGCGGAAAACGAGCTCTTAGAGCGTCGATCACCAGTGCGGTGTCGTCCATAGAGAGTGTCGTCTGAGTTACGAACGCCAGCTTTGAGGGATCTAAGACATCGAGCTTTTCGACATCCTCAGGGTTTTCGACTAGGTACATCTGGCCACCGGCTACGCGGTCGTACTGACCCATGGTGCCCTCGACTTCGGGATGACCCGCGTGCCCAATCAGCACACATTCCATGCCATCGCGACTGAACTTTGCAACCTCCATATGCACCTTTGTGACTAGTGGGCAAGTGGCATCAAAGATTTTTAATGGCCTACTGTGAGCCTCGTTTTGAATCGCTTTTGACACACCATGAGCGCTGAATATAAGTACCACGTCATCTGGTACTTCGCTGAGTTCTTCGATAAATATAGCACCCCGACGACGCAGATTTTCAACCACAAATTTATTGTGTACAACTTCGTGTCGAACATATACCGGCGCGCCAAACAGCTCCAGCGCGCGATCGACGATTTCGATTGCACGATCAACGCCAGCACAAAACCCGCGGGGGTTGGCTAATTTAATCTCCATCAATGCACACTCACAGGCTCGACATTAAAAATCTTTACCCGAAAAACAATCGACTGACCCGCCAGTGGATGATTAAAATCTACCATCACCTCGTCATCAGACAGCGCTATCACTACACCCGGCAACTCACCATCGCCGTTTTGAAACGATAACACGAGGCCGACTTCTAATTCGTCTTCATTGAAATTATCGCGTTCGACAGATTGCACATTTTGCGGATTGTGCTGGCCGAACGCCTTTTCGGGGGCGATCAAAAATTCGTTTTCATCACCACTGCTCAAACCCACCAGAGGCTCTTCGAATCCGGGCAGTAGATTGCCATCGCCAATCGTGAAACTCGCAGGCGGGGCATCAAAATTACTGTCCACCACTTCACCATCCTCAAGCACCAGTGCAAAATTTAAAGTCACGCGCGTGCCCACCTCTATCGGAATGGTCATTGTGTCCACCTAGGTCTGTTTGTGATCATCAGTCTGTTCTCCGCCTCCACTTCGCCACGCGTCAAAAATCAACAATATGGCACCGCAAGTAATCGCGCTATCGGCGACATTGAACGCCGGGAAATGTCTGCCTGCCCAGTGGAAATCCAAAAAATCGATAACATAACCGAGTATCAGTCGGTCCCAAAGATTACCCAGTGCGCCACCCAAGATTAACGCCAGCGCCATGCACTCCAACCACTGTGCGCGAGACAAGCGCGCTATCCAAACCACAAGAACAATGCTGACAGAGGCTGCTAGTCCACTAAATGCCCAGCGCTGCCAACCCCCGGCATCGCTTAAAAAACTAAATGCCGCACCGGAATTGTGTGCGCGTACCAAATTAAAATAGCTGCTGATAAACAAACTGTCGCCATATTCAAAGCTATGGACTACCGAAGCCTTGGTGAACTGATCAAGAATGAGTACCGCCGCCGCAAGAGCATACCAGAGTGGCAACCGCGCAGATCGACGTATCTCAAGCATAGCGACGATCCTCACCGGCACCACTGATGTTGTCGACACAGCGGGCACAGAGTTCAGCATGTTCTTGGCAACTACCCACATCGCTCATGTGATGCCAGCAACGCACACATTTGTCGGCGTTAGAGCGACTTAAACCCACACTCAAGCCTGCTATTAAGGACGGCTGAGCATCTTTCTCTCGAGCGATTGGCAGCAGTCTGGCAGTCGACGTGATAGTCACAAATCGCAGTTCGTCAGCGAGTTTGGCTAGCGCCGAAAAATAGTGCCCGTCGGCATAAAGAATGACGTCCGCATCGAGTGAGCCCTTGACTAAGCCCTCGGCCCTATGACTTTCAAGCATTTTATTCACGGCTTCCTTAACCTGCATGATAGCGTCCCAGTCAGCGCGCTGAATGCTCTCGTCCTCGGTCAATTGAGGCAAGTCATACCACTCGGCGAGAAATACTGAAGCATCTCGATTACCCGGAATATACGACCATATTTCGTGAGCAGTGAAGCTCAATATGGGCGCGATCCAACGCACAAATGCCTCGCTAATGTGGTAAAGCGCGGTCTGCGCCGAACGCCTCGACAAGCTGTCTACAGAGCAGGTGTAAATGCGATCCTTGATAATATCCAGATAAAAGCCACCCATATCGCGAACACAAAAATTGTGTAACTTTTGATAGATTAGATGAAACTGAAATAGCTCATAGTCGTCCTGGATTTCAGTTTGTAGTTGCGCAGCACAATCTAGAGCCCAACGATCTAGGGCCAACATGTCTGCCAATTCGACGAGATGCTGGTCTGGTTCGAAGCCGTCGAGGTTGGCAAGAAAGTAACGCGCGGTATTGCGAATTCTTCGGTAGGAATCGCCAGCGCGCTTAAGGATTTCATCCGATACCGTCATTTCGCTACTGAAGTCAGCCGACGCTACCCACAACCTCAACACATCGGCACCCAGCTCGTTGATGACCTTTTGCGGTGCGACCACATTACCGATCGATTTGGACATCTTGCGGCCCTGTTCATCCACCGTAAACCCATGAGTCAATACTGCTTTGTAAGGCGCTGTGCCGTTTATGGCGATCGCGGTCTTCAAAGACGACTGAAACCAACCTCGATGCTGATCGGAGCCCTCGAGGTAGAGGTCAGCGGGGTAGCTCAACTCATCGCGCGCCGAAATCACCGAGGCATGCGTGACTCCCGAATCAAACCAAACATCTAAGGTGTCGGTAACTTTTTGGTAGTCGCAGGCTTCATCACCGAGCAGATCGGCAGGATCGAGATCGTACCAGGCATCGATACCTTTTTCCTCGACGCGCAGCGCCACTTGCTCGATCAGCTCCGCGCATCGTGGATGCAGTTCACCGCTTTCACGATGCACAAACAGCGCTATCGGCACGCCCCAAGTACGCTGTCGCGAAACACACCAATCAGGGCTATTCTCGAGCATACCGCGAATCCGAGCCGCGCCCCAATCGGGATGCCAATTCACCGATTCGATAGCATTTTGGGCCTTATCTAACAACCCATTTTTGCGCATCGAAATAAACCACTGCGGCGTCGCACGATAGATAAGCGGCGTCTTGGTGCGCCAGCAATGCGCGTAGCTATGAGTAAATTGACTGCACGCCATCAAACGGCCGCTATCGGTGAGCACCTGAATAACATGGGGATCGACTTTGTAGACGTGTTCGCCGCCAAATAGCGCAACGTCGTCACGAAAAAGACCATTGTCAAGAATATAGTTGAGGGTGCCTATAGCGTACTGATTAGCCACCACAAAATCTTCCATGCCGTGATCGGGCGCGGTGTGAACACAGCCAGTTCCGGCGTCATCGGTGACGTGTTCTCCAACCAGCAAGGGAATGTCGCGCTGATAAAACGGGTGCTGGGTCACTAAATGTTCCAGCGCTATGCCGTAACATTGCGCCAATTCTCGGTAGTCGGTAATTTCAAGTCGCTGCATAACTGAGTCGACTAACGATTGCGCACAAATCAACCGACATGACTGACCATCGCGCTGATACTGTACGAGACTATAGATGAGATCGGCACCTACAGAGATCGCCTGGCTGCTGGGAATAGTCCACGGTGTCGTAGTCCAGATCAAAACCTGAATTTCACCGACCCCGGGCATACCCGAAAAAGCCCGCTCCACAGCGGCTAGCTGTGCATCGCCGACGACTGGGTAACCAACATCGATGGCATACGATTTTTTGTCCTGGTATTCGACCTCGGCCTCGGCCAGCGCCGAGCCGCCGACAACGCTCCAATAAACGGGTTTGTAGCCCTTTACCAAGTGGCCGTTATCAACCACTTTGCCGAGTGCGCGAATAATGTTCGCCTCGACCTCAAATTGCATCGTCAGGTAGGGGCGTTGCCAATCCGCGAGTATCCCCAATCGGATAAAGTCTCGCCGTTGCCCATCGACCTGCCGCAGCGCATATTCTCGGCATTTTTGACGGAATAAGGCATGTTCGACTTTACTTCCGGACTTGCCTATTTTCTTCTCTACCACATGCTCAATTGGCAGACCATGACAGTCCCAACCGGGCACAAAGGGCGCATCGAACCCGCTCAAGGTGCGCGACTTAACGACAATATCTTTGAGCGTCTTGTTGACTGCATGACCAAGATGTATATCGCCGTTCGCGTAGGGCGGACCATCGTGCAAAATATAGCGGGTGCGGCCGGCGCGCGCCATGCGAATTTGCCCATAGAGATCGCTGTCCTGCCATTCTTTCAAAAGGCCGGGCTCTCGCTGCGCGAGGTTAGCGCGCATCGGGAAGGCAGTTTTTGGCAAATTTAAAGTCGCTTTATAATCGGTCATCGGCGTTACTTTGTCATCCTATAGTAGTCGTTACGTCGGGAGTCGGAGAGTGCCTCTCCAACCATAATTTAATTTCTTTGATGTCGGACTCAATTCCTTTGACAAGGGCATCGAGGCCGTCAAACTTTTGCTCATCGCGTATTTTATGCAAAAATTCAACGCTGATAAAATGGCCGTAAAGCTGACCACGAAAATTCAATAAATGGACTTCTAAAATAGGCTTCACCGAATCGCCAATCGTCGGCCGAACACCAACATTAGCGGCGCCGTAGTATACCTGATCAGCGACTTTTACGCGCACTGCAAAAACCCCAGTAAGCGGCGCTCTATAACGGTGCAAATGGACGTTAGCGGTTGGAAAACCGAGTTCACGACCGAGGTGTTGACCGTGTACCACTCGTCCTTTGATGGCAAACGGACGCCCAAGCAGTCGTGCGACCTGCGGAAAATCGCCCAACTCGATAGTTTCGCGAACCAAAGTACTGCTGATACGCCGTCCACGGGTTTCGAGCGTCTGTGTGTCGCGCACCGAAAAATCATACCGATTGCCAAATTCTCTCAACATCGATAGATCGCCGCTGCGATCACAACCAAAGCGAAAATCGTCGCCGACAATTAGGTGTTTCACCTGTAGCCCATCGACCAAAACCTGAACAATGAATTCGGCGGCAGTCAGGCTACGCAACTCGCGATTGAAGTGCAAACAAACAACACGATCTACGCCCACATCGGACAACGCCTCAATTTTCTCACGCAACCGCATCAATCTCGCCGGCGCGCGCTCCTCGGCAAAGAACTCCCTCGGCTGTGGCTCGAACGTCATCGCAACCGAGGTCAAATCCAGGGCACTCGCTCGCTCGACAACCGTGCGCAAAATCGACTGGTGGCCCAAGTGTACGCCGTCAAACGATCCTATGCTGACAACCGACCCGCCCGCCTCCGCCCGAAGTGAACGCAGACTGCGAACAAACGTCATATTCCCCTGTTGCACCGGTGAGATATCCCTCTCGATTTAACCCTTTAATTATACCTAGCAACGCCGGCAAAGCTAATAAAAAGCATACCTTTCACACGGCCCATACTCGGCGACATAGAGAACCCCTAATGTTGGCTAGAAACCGCCGTCTTTGGACCTCGTAGATCGCATGCCCGAAGTCCCGACAGGTACAACACCAGCGCGTATACAAGCGTGCCAGCAACGCAAATACCTAGCAGGCGCAGCCCACGCTGCCACCAGAAAAAATGTTGCCACAGCGAAATATCTAAAGCGCCTACCCGGTCGGCAATGGCCCAAACTACAGCCAACATTACCGCAAGCGCCGCCAGCAGGCGCAGACTAAATATCCACCACTGCCCACACCCAGAATAAATCTCTTTTTTTCGCAAGTAGTAAAATAATAGAACGGCATTTAGATAGGCCGATACCGAGGTCGCCAGCGCCAGTCCAACATGGCCTATTTGCCAATACAGATGCAATGGCACTAAAAATAACAGATTGAGACACATATTGCTGAGCATGGCAATAATCCCGATGCGCACCGGCGTGCGCATATCTTGACGAGCAAAAAATCCGGGCGCCAAAACCTTGATCAACATAAACGCAACCACCCCTAGCGAATACGCCTGCAAGCTAAACGTCGCCATTTGCATATCCTGTGCGGTCATAACATCGCCATAATAAAACAACGCAGTAAGGATCGGTTGAGCCAGCAGCATTAGCGCCATAGAAGCCGGTATCGCCACCAACAAAACCATTTTTATTGCCCACTCGAGGGTCTGAGAATAAGCGCCGGTCGATTCAGCCGCATGGTGACGCGACAAATTGGGTAGGATGACTGTGGCAATTGCCACCCCAAATACCCCTAGTGGCAATTCTGCCAAACGATCTGAATAGTAAAGCCAGGAGACACTTCCGGTCGGTAAAAAAGTTGCCAGTATGGTGTCGAGTAATAGATTTATTTGGCTGACTGACACACCAAAAATTGCGGGCGCCATCAAGCCGAGAACCTTTTTTACCCCTGGGTGATGCCAGTCGACCACTGGCATAGGCAGCATGTGCATGCGCTGTAGAAATGGTAACTGAAACGTCAGTTGCACGACGCCGGCCGCAAATACGCCCCAGGCTAGAGCAAATGCCGGTTGCTGAAATGCCGGTGCGGCCAAAAGAGCCGCCGCTATCAGGGTGGTGTTCAGCAGCAGCGGGGTAAATGCTGGAACGGCAAAGCGGTCGTAACTATTTAAAATGCCGCCAGCGACACCCGTCAGCGAAATAAACATAAGATAGGGAAAGGTAATCCGCAACATGGATGCGGTTGCGGCAAATTTATCCGGCTGACTCTGATACCAACTAGGCGCGAATACAGCGGCGAACACAGGCGCTAGCGCCACCACCGCAAGGGTCACTAAAAATAGCGTGAAACCGAGGGTGCCAACCACGCGACTGATCAACTCGCGGACTGCCGCCTGACCGCCGCGCTCTCGGTACTCCCCCAGCACTGGAACAAAAGCTTGCGCAAACGCACCTTCGGCAAACAACCGACGAAAAAAATTAGGGATCTTAAACGCGACAAAAAAAACATCAGCAAAGGCTTCGGCACCAATCACCCGTGCCAACACCACGTCTCGAATCAATCCCATAACCCGCGACAGCATGGTGAAAAAACTCACCACACCGCTAGAGCGCAGCAAACCCGTACTCGCTGATGACAGATCTCCGGATGCCGCTAACGGCTCCTTGGGCTGCTCCTTGACTGGCTTGTTTACACCCACCATTAGACCTTTGGAAAATTACTGAGGACTCTCTTGCCTTACAGGAGTTTACGCACCATTTGAGCGAAGGCCAAGTCCAATGCCACTGTCACCTAAAGCACTCAAAAATTAGTTTCGAGCGATATTAGTCGGCGGCAATGCGCCAAACGCACCTCAGTTGCACGCAACCTGCATGCGGGGCTTGAACATCGCCGCCAAACCCTGTATATTTCCGCGCTTTTATAGATATCCCTTTCAGAAGGAGTAGACCGCATTGGCCAATTCAGTACAAGCTAAAAAACGCGCCCGTCAAAATGAGAAACGCCGTCAGCACAACGCCAGCATGAGGTCTATGGTGCGTACCTATTTGAAGAAAGTCGACGCTGCTATTCTCAGTGGTGATCAAGCGGAAGCACAGGCCGCTTATACAGCATCAGTTCCAGTAATTGACCGCATGGCGGACAAGGGGATTATTCACAAGAACAAAGCAGCGCGACACAAGAGCCGCCTGAACGCAAAAGTCAAGGCACTCACCGCAGCTTAGAGCAACTCAACAACTAGTCGTGGGTTCCAAAAGCTGGTTAGCACACCGGCTTTTTTTGGGGCTTCTTTATATGTTGTAGCTTCAGATGCCCCAGCCCTAAAAGGACGATGCACCTGGATACTTCTTTTTCAATTAGGGTGTAAACAAATCAATGTCACATTGTTACTAAAAACCATGAATATGTGTGCCGACGGAATGCATGCGCGGCGTATCTTTGCAGCTTGGACGTTCAAGAGGACTCAGCCCAGCAATACTAAATTGTCGCGATGGATTAATTCATCTTCCTCGCGATACCCCAAGCGACGCATAATTTCACTAGTGCTGGAGCCCTTGATGGCAGTTGTTTCGTCGGCACTGTAATTAATCAAGCCGCGCGCTACCTCACATCCATCGCTACCCACACAACTGATGAGATCGCCGCGCTTAAAATCACCTTCTACCGCGATCACGCCGACTGCGAGCAAGCTACTGCCACGTTGCCTCAATACCGCGACTGCGCCGGCATCCACGTATACGCGACCGCGTATTTGTAGTTGTCCGACCAGCCACTGTTTTTTCGCAGCTAGCGGCTTTTGATCGGCAGTTAGCAATGTGCCGACCAGTCCACCTGCCGCGATCTGTTTAAGTATATCTTGATTAGCACCACCGGCAATCAGCGTATTACAACCAGAGTGAGCAGCCTGGCGGGCCGCTTGCAGCTTTGTCAGCATACCGCCGCGGCCAATACCACCATTGCTGCCCCCTGATGCAGCATCTAAAGCAGTATCACTGCACGCGGCGTGAGAGATTAATGTGGCCTGCGGATTGGTCGCCGGATCCGCGGTAAATAGCCCGTCGCGATCAGTCAAAATGACCAATAGATCGGCGTCGAGCAAATTAGCCACCATAGCCGCTAAACGATCATTATCGCCAAAGCGGATCTCATCGGTAACGACGGTGTCATTCTCATTCACAATTGGCACCACAGCATGACCAAGCAATGTCTGCAGGGCACTGCGAGCATTTAAATAGCGCTGGCGGTTCGCCATGTCGTCGTGGTCGAGTAAAATTTGTGCGGTATGACGTCCATAGCGCTGAAAGCTAGTTTGATAGGCTTCAATTAAACCCATCTGGCCCACTGCTGCTGCTGCCTGCAATTCACCGATAGAATCCGGACGCCGAGCCCATTGCAATCTAACCAAACCCTCGGCTATAGCGCCTGAAGAGACTAGCACGATCTCTTTACCGGTTGCCAACAGAAACTCAATCTGCTCGACCCACGCATCGATTGCGGGCCTATCGAGTCCACGCCCGTGATCGGTCAGCAGGGCACTGCCAATCTTCACAACCCATCGTTGGCAATCGCCAATACGCGCTCTAGTAATGGGCGTCACACGCACCCATCGATGATCTATTCGGCATAGACCACCTCGACGCCGTCATTGTCGTCATCTTCATCGTCTGACGACGGGTCAACCTGTACCGTAGAGCGTTGCCGGCGCCGGCTATCCGCCAATTCATCAATTCGCGCTCGCGCCTCCGCCTGCACCTGCAATCGCCACTGTTCTTGCGTCTCGATCAATTCCGGAGAGGCTAGCTCACATTGCCTCTGGGCATCGATACTATCCATAATTGCAGCACATAAATCCTTGGTGCCGTCAGACATCAATCCCGACATGCGAAATACTGGGCCCTTCCAATCAAGTTTACGAATAACTTCGGCGCAACGCTCCTCAAGCTCATCTGCGGGCACCAAATCGAGTTTGTTGAGGACGAGCCAGCGCTCGCCAGAATAAAGCGTAGCGCTGAACGACTGCAGTTCGCGCTCGATCACTACGGCATTGTCCGCGGCGCAAGCGCCGTCTATTGGAAGCATATCGACCATATGTAACAGCATGCGCGTACGCGTCAAATGTTTCAAAAAGCGAATGCCGAGTCCTGCGCCATCTGAGGCACCCTCGATTAGGCCAGGTATATCGGCGATTACGAAACTCTTGTCAGCGCTCATACCGACAACACCTAAATTAGGTACTAGAGTGGTAAATGGATAGTCGGCAACCTTCGGTCGAGCAGCCGAGACAGCTCTGATAAAAGTCGATTTACCGGCATTTGGCAGGCCCAACAAACCGACATCGGCGAGTACTTTTAACTCCAACCGCAGAGCCTTTACCTCGCCCTCCTGACCCGGTGAAGTCTGTCGCGGCGCGCGGTTTGTACTAGATTTATAGCGTTGATTACCGAGTCCGTGAAACCCGCCATGAGCCACTCGGAGACGCTGCTCTACCTCGGTCAAATCACCCAATACGTCGCCACTGTCGTGATCGAGTACGGTGGTGCCAACCGGCACCTGCAGCACCAAATCCTCTCCACCAGCACCTGTGCAACTGGCGCTGCTACCCTGCTGGCCGCTCTGGGCCTTGAAGTTACGGGTGTAACGGAAATCAATCAGGGTATTCAAACCATCTTTTGCAACCAGAAATATACTCCCTCCGTCGCCGCCGTCGCCGCCGTCCGGACCACCCCTTGGAATATACTTTTCACGGCGAAAACTCATGCAACCGTTGCCACCCTTACCTGCGTGAACCTTGATGACCGCTTCGTCGACGAATTTCATTGCGCTAGTCTACCCCTGCTGAATTGCTGACGCCACACCCGATATCGTCAACCCAGAAGTCGCAGACGAGTATTGGCTAAAAGTTTGATGCATAAAAAAAGCCCCGCTTGGGGCTTCTTTTATGCATCGATTCGTAGTTAAACGGCAACCACTTCCGCATATTTTCTGTTTTTCGGGCCTTTCTGTACGAACCTCACCACACCCTCGGCCTTTGCAAATAGCGTGTGGTCTTTGCCCACACCGACGTTGGTTCCAGCGTGAAACTTGGTGCCTCGTTGGCGAATAATTATACCGCCGGCATGAATTGTCTGCCCACCGTATACTTTGACTCCGAGACGCTTACTCTGCGAATCACGGCCGTTTCGAGTACTGCCACCAGCTTTTTTATGCGCCATTATTTATCTCCTGATAATTACCCGGCACTGATGCCAATAATTTTTACATCGGTATACCATTGACGATGCCCTTGCTGTGTACGCGAGTGTTTGCGTCGGCGAAATTTAATAATCTTAACTTTGTCGCCGCGTCCATGAGCCACTATTTCGGCGGATACTTTACTACCCTCAACGTGTGGGGCTCCAATTTTGACGTCAGCACCTTCGCCAACCATCAAGACT
>JAPKCN010000149.1 GCA_028822945.1 Porticoccaceae bacterium
CACCAACTTCGGACCCTTTCTCAACGACACAAACGGTGATCTCGGGGTTGACCTGTTTGAGTCGGATGGCGGAAGATAGCCCGGCCGGCCCAGCGCCCACAATAACAACATCGTACTGCATCGATTCTCTTTGCAAATCTCTTCTCCGTATTTGAAGCAACACCTATTTTACTAGCAATAAGTCGGTATAGCTACAGCCGACGTATTCTCTCTAGTAGCGATGGAGGAAATGCCCTCGATTGCCGCACCCGCTATGCCGATAGTCTTATACTGAATATTTATACCATCAATCTATACGGCAAAACTGGCGTAGCGGTTGACTTAGGCCCCAGTGCGGATGCGCCGAGGGATTGATTTTGGTGATTTATATTGGCATCATATCGCTCCAAATTATGCGATCGCACCCGGTTTCGAGCTAACCAGCGTAATCAGAGATCACTTAGGCCAATGAACTAAATAAGGATCACCATGAAAGTACTGGTACCAGTAAAACGAGTTGTTGATTACAACGTCAAGGTCAGGCCCAAGTCGGATGGCAGCGACGCCGATCTAGCTAATTTGAAGATGTCGATCAATCCATTTTGCGAGATTGCCGTCGAGGAGGCAGTTCGCCTTAAGGAAAAAGGGATTATCAGCGAGATCATTGCGGTTTCGGTCGGAGTGCAGCAGGCGCAGGAGCAGTTGCGCACAGCCTTAGCACTGGGCGCAGATAGAGCCATATTAGTGGTCACAGATGTAGCTATCGAACCGCTTGCCATCGCCAAGTGTTTAAAGGCAATATGCGACAAAGAGAACCCTCAAATTGTATTACTTGGCAAGCAGGCGATCGACGGGGACAACAATCAAACTGGGCAGATGCTTGGCGCGCTGACCGGTTACCCGCAGGCGACTTTTGCCTCGGAATTGACCCTCAGTAACGATGGCGCCAGAGTCAAACGCGAAGTCGATGGTGGCTTACAGACACTGTCACTTAACCTTCCAGCTATCGTCACAACTGACTTAAGGCTGAATGAACCACGCTATGCCTCATTACCAAACATTATGAAAGCCAAACGCAAACCGCTCGACACTATAACGCCAGAAGAACTCGGTGTGGATGTAACGCCGCGCACTAGCTTGGTGAACGTGAGGTTGCCAGCGGAACGACAAGCAGGTGTGGTGGTTGAGGACGTTGCCGCCCTTGTAGATAAACTGAAAAACGAAGCGAAGGTGATCTCATGAGTAATTTAATTATTGCAGAACACGACAATGCGTCACTCAAGGCAGCTACCTTGAATTCGGTCACGGCCGCCCAAGCGATCGGTGGAGATATCGATATTTTAGTAGCTGGTAACGCCTGTCAAGCCGCTGCCGACCAAGCTGCACAGGTTGTAGGCATAACGCGAGTGTTGATGGCAGACAATACAGCCTATGATCATGCATTGGCCGAAAATGTAGCTCCGCTGATAGCCGAGTTAGGCGCCAACTACACACATATACTCGCAACTGCGACCACTACCGCTAAAAATATTTTACCTCGCGCCGCTGCACTGCTCGACGTTCAAGCTATATCCGACATTAGCGCGATTATTAGTAGTGATACTTTTGAGCGTCCGGTTTACGCCGGCAGCATGATTGCAACAGTAAAGAGTAGCGATGCGATCAAGGTGATCACTGTCCGCGGCACTGCGTTTGACGCCGCAGTTAATGAGGGTGGTACCGCAACCATTGAAATGATTCTTTCTGAGCACGACGCCGGCAATTCTTCGTTCGTAGGTGAGGAAGTTGCAAAGTCAGACCGGCCAGAGTTAACTGCAGCAAAAACGGTAGTATCTGGTGGCCGAGCGCTAGGCAGTGAAGAGCAGTTCTCGATGATCTATCAGCTCGCCGACCACATGGGGGCAGCCGTGGGCGCATCGCGAGCAGCTGTAGATGCGGGTTACGCGCCGAATGATATGCAGGTCGGACAGACCGGCAAAATCGTAGCCCCTGATTTATATATGGCGATTGGTATATCTGGGGCGATTCAGCACCTAGCTGGGATGAAGGACAGCAAAGTTATTGTTGCTATCAACAAGGACGAAGAGGCACCTATATTTTCGGTCGCCGATTACGGTTTGGTTGCAGACCTATTTGTAGCTTTGCCAGATTTAGAGGCGGCCCTCTAGCTCTAATTAGGACGGTGCAATAGAAAAGGCCTAACAGGGCCTTTTCTATTAGCTAGCGTTTTTATCGCAAAGCGCGGTAATCTTCTACCTGTCAGGTAATTCGATATCGACCCAGATAGGGCAGTGGTCGGAAGGTTTTTCGTGGCCTCTAGCAGCCACATCGATACCCGTAGCAAGGACTTCGCACTGCACCGCCTCCGACGCTAAAATCAAATCGATTCGCAGTCCAATCTTTGGGTCCTGATCGTAGCCGCGGCTGCGGTAATCGTACCAACTATAGACGCGGCTATCGACGCCGTGCATATCTCGGTAAGTATCGGTGAGCCCCCAATCCGTGAGCTTCTGTAACCACTCGCGCTCCTCGGGTAAAAAGCTAGACTTGCCGGTGCGTAACCAGCGTTTAGCGTTTTCGGCGGTTAAACCGACATCGCTATCAGTTGCCGCTACATTCACATCACCCATTACAATTAATCGATCATCGATAGTAAAATTTTCTTTAAGATAAGCCAGAAGATCACTATAAAAGCGCGCTTTTGCTGGAAATTTTGTCGGGTGCTCTCTACCCTCGCCTTGCGGGAAATAACCATTAACAACATGTAACTTAGTACCGCCAAACTGATATGTACCGTGGATAATCCGCCGCTGTGAGTCGATCTCGTCGCAGGGAAAACCGCGCTGTACAGAAATTGGCGATTGGCGGCTTAACAGCGCAACCCCGTAGTGACCCTTTTGGCCATAAAAGTCCACCTTGTAGCCGAGCGCATTTACCGCTTTTATAGGAAACTCTGGGTCGTTGACTTTAGTTTCCTGCAAGCCAATGATCTCTGGACTGTGCTCGGCTATCACTGCTTCCAGCTGATGCAGTCTTGCGCGAATGCCATTGACATTAAAACATACTAAGCGCATTTTCATAGCAAGTGACCCATTGGCATGTTGTGGACTAATTGTCGATTGCTAGGCGCCTTCGACTGTAACAATATTTGATCGACTAAAATATGACTAGCCTCTTTAAGCAGCGGGTCGGGGTCTTCAGGACGATCCGACTTGCCGAGTTGCAGCACGTCGTCGACTTTTAAAGTATCGCTATCTTTGAGTTTGTTGGCGGCCGTGACTTGCTCGACCGATAGCTGGTATTTTGCAGCGACCGCAGCAATACTGTCGCCGGCTTCTACCGTGTGAGTTTTGGCATTTTTAACGGCCTTGGCATCCTTCCAGGCTTGTACATCAATAAATGGCAGCTGCGCGAGCCCTTGTCTACGATTATTTTCGAGCGTCAGTTGCTGCAGATCCCACTCCGCAACACGCTGTCTACGCTGCTCTAAATTGAGTGATAATACGGTTTTTTTGCCCCAGGTTTCATTTAGCGCCAACTGTGCTACTAGATGCGCAAAGTCCGGCTGCACCCGGCTGCGCGCACTGTGCTTAGCAGTGAGTGGTGCCACGAAGCCACTGAGTTTGGGATTGGCACGAAACGGAACCGCAGCAATCCGATCCCAGGGGAGGGCGGTATCCTGCTGGCTTTCTCCAATTTCATCGGGATCAAAGGCCGATGGGAAATCGATATCTGGAAGTACGCCTCGATGCTGAGTGCTGTCGCCCGAAACACGATAAAATTTGGATATTGTCATTTTCAATTGACCACTAGTTAAACCCGTCACATCTTGCACAGTACCTTTTCCGAAACTTTGGCTGCCAACGACCAGAGCGCGCCCATAATCCTGAAGTGCACCGGCAAAAATTTCTGACGCCGAGGCGCTCAACCGGTTGATCATGACTATTAATGGTCCGCGATAGACACTCCGATGGGTAGCCTTTTGAACGGGCGATATACGTTTGTTAGTGTCCCTAATCTGTACCACCGGGCCGGTCTCAATAAATAAGTCGGTTAATTGAATGGCCTCCTGTAAAGAACCTCCACCGTTATTGCGTAAATCGAGAATGATGCCATCAATATTTTCATGGGATAATTCCTGAAGTAGTTTAAAAACATCTCTCGACGTGCTTTTGTAATCGGGATCGCGTGCGCGATAAGCCTCAAAATCCATATAAAAAGCGGGTAGGTCAATTACCCCGATACGGAACACTCGATCACCGTCAGGCACTTCAATAATGCGCTTTTGCGCGGACTTTTCCTCTAATTTTACACGATCACGCACAATCGCAAGAACTCGGGTTACGCCACTACTGTCGGCGTTAGAGGGTAGTATTTGAAGTTGTACCGTAGAGTCTTTTGGGCCTCTAATTAGTTCTACCACGTCGTCTATTCGCCAGCCGACTACGTCGATGATGCCATCATGCGCCTGGCCAACGCCGGTAATTCTGTCGCCTGCGGTCAGAATCCCTTGTGAATCGGCAGGACCGCCTGGAATAATTCGCGCGACTTTGGTGTAGCCGTCTTCGGTACGCAACTCAGCACCGATTCCCTCAAGAGAGAGCGACATTGAAATCTGGAAATTCTCACTGGTGCGCGGTGAATAGTAAGCGGTGTGCGGATCATAAAGACCGGCAAGAGCATTCACATAGAGTTGGAACACATCTTCACTATCGCGTTGTTGAAATTGCTTTAATTGGTTTTCGAAGCGTTTTATCAATAGCTCACGTGCAGCGGCAGGCTCTTTATCATTTAAGAACAGGCGAATTAATGAATCGGTCATACGTTTGACCCAGTAGATTTCAGCTTCAGCAGTGGA
Organism: Porticoccaceae bacterium; assembly: GCA_028822945.1. Taxonomy (GTDB): domain Bacteria; phylum Pseudomonadota; class Gammaproteobacteria; order Pseudomonadales; family Porticoccaceae; genus TMED48. The sequence goes on from JAPKCN010000149.1 coordinate 4,838, forward strand.
CGCCAACCAGGTGCGTTTGTCACTGTCGATAAC
>JAPKCN010000013.1 GCA_028822945.1 Porticoccaceae bacterium
GGACTGCAGGCTTAGTACAATACGTCGACAAACAATTGGGTGTCGATAATACGCTTTTGATTTTAAAGTACTTAGGTGTGGACAATCGTGATATGACGGGGTTTTATCGCGCTGCTCTAGACAGTGCCTATATCCACAGTTTGAGCCTATTCAAAACTACTCCACTTAAACTGACCGCGGATCAGGCGCAATCATGGGCTGGGAGTATTGCCTCTGGTGCTGATTCGGACTGGCGGGGGCCACCAGCCGGATTTTTCTTTTTTGTTGTTCGTGCCGATGCCTGTGATGTGGTGTTTGGCAACCGGCGTGGTAGCGAGGATATAGGCGTTCCCTACATGGCGCATATCGAGCCTATCTCGACATGGTAGCCGCAAATGGAGGCGCTGCTGCGGCCAAAACATACGATACTGTCGTGATCGGTTCTGGTGCCGCGGGGAGTATTGTCGCCGCCGAACTCGCCGCTGTTGGCCAATCTGTGTTGATCTTGGAGGCCGGTCCGCGTCGAGAGCTTTCCGATTTAACTAGTTCGCAGCTGTTTGCCAGGCGTCTGAAATGGTCGGGCTCGCCAGTTGAAGAAGAGGGTAATCACCGAGTCGGTCACGGCTTTAATGCTGGTTTTGGTGCGGGCGGTTCCGCTTTGCATCACTACGGTGTTTGGCCACGACTGCATGCCAACGACTTCAATGTATTCTCGAAACATGGCAAACACCTCGATTGGCCGATCAGCTATGAGGATCTAATGCCCTATTACGATGCTATTCAGGCAGATGTTGGGCTGAGTGGCGATGCTGATGCAGAGATATGGCGACCTAAAGGTGCACCTTATCCAATGCCACCACTGCCAATTTTTGCTCAGGGCAAGGTCATAGATCGCGGTTTCCGAGCTTTTGGGCTGACTACCGCGCCGATTCCATTGGCGATTAATAGTGTCCCAAACAACGGTGCCCCGGGTTGCCTTTATGATGGTTGGTGTGATGCTGGTTGTCCTATAGGAGCATTAAAAAACCCTCTTGTGACGCATCTCGCTAGGGCGCAAAAGTTGGGTGTTGACATTCGCTTCGACGCTCAAGCCAGCCGCATACTGATGTCCAAGAGTCCACCACATGTTGCCAAGGGGGTCGAATATTACGATGTTAATGGCGCCCAGCAATCAATTCTCGCCGGCACTGTTGTGGTCGCTGCATTCGCCGTACAGTCGGTGCGAATTTTGTTAAATTCAGCTTATTCCGACGGAGTGGCAGTGGGTAATCGTGCAGGTAACTTGGGCCATTATTTAATGACCCATCCAGGTTGCACTGTCTGCGGTTTATTTAAAGATCTAACTGATCCGCATTTGGGCCCTACTGGCGGTCAGTTGATCTGTCATGATCACTATGACGACAAGACTGCAATTAAAGACAGTTTTGGATCTTATCAGTGGTTAATTGCTAATGCGGTTAAACCCAATGGACTATTGGGCTATGCGAACAGTCGCCCCGATATCTTTGGCGGTGCGCTACAACCCTTTATGCAGCGAGCTGCCAAGCATATTGGCAACATGCTATATGTCGGTGAAGACAGCTCGTCAGCGGAAAACCGCGTTCTCTTGAGTGATCGACGGGACAAATTTGGTGTGCCAATAGCGCGAACGATCCACAATGCCGGACCTGAACAGGATGCTCAGTTGGCATTTGCCATGCGCGAGGGTAAGGAGATTTTTCGCGCTGCCGGCGCCACTGAGGTGTGGACTGGACCGCGCGCTCCAATTCATATTATGGGTGGCGCCGTGATGGGTAATGACGCCGCGACGTCGGTGACCGATGACCTAGGAAAGGTGCACGGAACCGACAATTTGTATGTGGTGGGTCCGAGCACATTCCCGACCAGTGGCGCAGTCAATCCGACCTTTACAGTCAGTGCCTTGGCACTGCGCACTGCAGAGCATCTCGGTAAAGCCAATTAGCCGACCATAGCCATCAAATTGACTATTGCGTTATCGGGGTGCGGGACTGGGTTTGTCAAGACACACTGTCAACAGACTAAAAATGTATAGCACGGGACTCATGATGACCTCTATCGTAGAACTGCATCTTTGTGACGGTATTGCCGAGGTGGCGATTTTCAATCCACCCAATAATACGCTATCGCATCAATTACTTACGGCGCTTTATTCAACGCTCGAGCAGGTTACCTCCGATCCGGCGGTAACTGCAATCGTACTCTACGCAAAAGGCCCTAGCTTTAGCGCCGGTAATGAGATCGTTGAGCTGGTTACATCTCCTCACCCGCCGTCCTTACTAGATATTGTTAGCTTGATTGAAAATTGTCAAAAGATCACAGTTGCCGCCCTGCATGGCGAAGTTTTTGGTGGCGCATTGGAGATCGTCCTCGCGTGTTCGGTGCGATTGGCGCGCGCCGATTGTCAACTCGGGTTGCCAGATGTAGCCATTGGCCTGTTGCCAAGCGCTGGAGCAACATGGCGCTTGCCGCGACTTATAGGGGTGGATAGGGCACTTAAAATGATTACTTCTGGCCGACCAATCGGTGCTGCGGACGCGTTGCAGTGTGGCCTGATAGATGCTCTAGTTGAAATCGATCTAGCAGCTGAGGCAGTTGCCTATATTGAGCATATTGGCGGTTGTGCGTATAGTCCAGTAGCCCTGGATGGTGCCGCTAATCAGTCGCTTAATAGTGATTTTTTCATGACTTGGCGAACTGCTATGGAGCGTCGCGCGGGTGGGCAAATTGCTCCCCAATTGGCAGTTGATGCAGTTGAATATGGGCTCTCCGCGAATTTGCAAATGGCACTCGGGAGAGAGGCCGAACTAGGTCAAAAATGTCGACAATCGTCGCAGTCTGATGCAATGCAGTACGCGGCATTAGCCGAGAGTGTCTGTGGCGTCTATGGCGACCCTACAACCGCTAGTGGTGCAGTAAGTGTTGTCGGTATTGTTGGTGCAGGCACTATGGGTGCCGGTATCGCAATGGCCTTCGCGAGTGCCAACATGCATGTTATTTTAGTTGACGTCTCTCAAGAAAATCTCCAAAAGGGTCTGCAGGCGATCACTACGAATTTGCAGCGTGCGGTTGCCTCGGGTCGCATGGACTCCGAGGGCAGTTCCGCGTGTTGGTTTAATATTCAGGGTTCATCGAGTTATGACGATTTACAAAATGTCGATTTGGTGGTCGAGGCGGCCTTTGAGGATCTTGCGGTCAAGCAATCGATCTTCGCCAAATTGGATCGCCTTTGTGCCGAAAAAACCTTACTGGCAACTAACACATCCTACCTTGATGTCGACGCTATAGCGGCGGTTACACAAAGACCAGAAAAGATTTTAGGTATGCACTTTTTTAGCCCCGCGAACATTATGCCTCTACTCGAGGTCGTGGCTGCGGCCAAGACTTCATCAGAGACTTTGGCGACGGTTTTGGCGGTTGCTAAACGGATTGATAAAGTCGCCTGTGTGGTCGGTGTATGCTTCGGTTTTGTCGGTAACCGCATGTACAGTAACTACAGTAGTGAGGCGAATCTGTTACTCCTTGAAGGCGCTCAACCCTGGCAGGTTGACGCAGCTATGAGAGATTGGGGCATGGCGATGGGGCCTTTGGCAGTGGCGGATATGTCGGGTCTTGATATTGGTTTTAGAGCTCGCCAGATGAAACCTGATGCGCCGACCAACGCAAGTTTTTTTCGACCGGCAAATATGCTGGTTGAGGAGGGCCGTTTGGGGCAAAAAAGTGCTGCAGGATTTTATCGTTATCGCAATCGCAATCGCGAGCGCGAGAATGACAATATGGTTAGCGACCTGATAGAGCGCGAGGCAGACCGCTTGGGGATAACTCGGCGTAGTATCGATGGGCGCGAAATTCAGCAACGACTCATCTATACGCTCATCAATGAAGGGGCGCGAATCCTCGATCAGGGAATAGCCCGCTGCGCTGGCGACATCGACGTTATCTGGATAAACGGTTATGGCTTTCCACGCTGGCGCGGAGGGCCGATGTACCATGCAGGACAGTGCGGACTGCAAGTGGTTGTCGATGGGCTTAGGGGCTACTATCCATCGCCGATCTTCGACTACCAACAGGTGTCGCCAAGATTGTTGCGGATGGCTGAAGCAGGTGAAAATTTTGTCGATTAGTCAATTGGGTGAATGGGCGCACTCGAGTGAGCGCGCCCGAGCACGCTGGCCCTTAAAACGCGGCGATACCGGTGATGGCACGACCTAAAATCAGTGCGTGAATATCGTGTGTGCCTTCATAGGTGTTGACTGTTTCGAGGTTGAGCATATGGCGCATGACCGGATATTCGTCGGAAATTCCGTTGCCGCCGAGCATATCTCGAGCATCTCGCGCAATCGTTAGCGCTTTACCGCAGGAATTGCGTTTGATCATGGAGACGGTCTCGGGCGATAATTGGCCGGTTTCTTTCAGACGTCCGGCCTGAAGGCACGCCTGCAATCCAATAAATATCTCGGTCTGCGCATCGGCTAGTTTCTTTTGAACCAACTGATTTGCAGCCAGAGGTCTTTTGAATTGGCTGCGCTCCAACGTGTAACTCCGAGCGGCGCGCCAGCAGGCTTCGGCGGCACCCAGAGATCCCCAGGCAATACCGTATCTGGCGCTGCTAAGGCAACTCATCGGACCTTTTAGTCCCTTTACATTCGGCAACATGGCATCCTCGTCTACCTGCACGTCCTGCATCACGATTTGCCCGGTCGTCGAAGCTCTTAGGCTAAGCTTCCCGGTAATTTTCGGTGTCGATAAACCGGCCATACCGCGCTCTAATATAAAGCCCCTGATACTGTTATTTTCATCGGGTACTTTTGCCCAAACCACCATGACATCGGCAAACGGAGAATTTGAGATCCACATTTTGGCGCCGTTTAGTACGTAGCCGCCATCGACTCGGCGGGCGTTGGTAATCATGCCGCTCGGGTCCGAACCATGGTCGGGCTCGGTCAGGCCAAAACAGCCGATTAGTTCGCCAGTGGCCAACTTGGGTAGAAATTTTTGTTTTTGCTGCTCCGAGCCAAAGATCGCAATTGGATACATCACCAAGCTAGACTGCACCGACATCATCGATCGGTAGCCCGAGTCAACCATCTCCACTGCGCGGGCTGCAAGGCCGTAGCTGACATAGCTGACGCCAGCACATCCATAACCTTTAATCATAGACCCGAGCAGGCCAAGTTCTCCCATTTCGCGAAAAATAGCGATGTCAGTTGTTTCATTTTGGTAGGCTTCGCGAACCCTCGGCGCAAGTTTGTCCTGAGCGTACTTGGATGCAGTATCGCTCACTAAGCGCTCTTCATCACTAAGTTGTTGTGCGAGAAGGAAAGGGTCTTCCCAATTCATACTGGGCCAAGATGTAGTCATTGTTTGCTCCTAGTTTTTGGAAATGGCTAACTTACATTACGGTACTGTGAGAGGGTTTTATTAAAAGCCTCATTGGTGTCATCTTTTATGGCAGACAAGCGCAGATGATTTATTTCTTTTGCGCTGGCCGTGGCAAATGACTGACAAAATTGCGCGATTGTGACTACTTGCTCAGTGGTGCGCTCTCGAGTCGCCCCATAACCTTTTACCAAGCGACCACAGAGGGCCATCTCGAGCGATGATTGCGGATCTCGCGCGGCTAGGAGTTTAATACTGTCGAGCCAATTCGTAATCATTTTGTATTCTGTTTCATACCCGAGACTAAAACGCCTAATCGCCCTAAAAGAGGCCAGAACCCGCAGTGAAAGATACACCGCGAGCGTATCGGTACGCAATTTCCTGCCTCCCGCAAAAATACCAAGAAACCCTCTCCCCAATCGGCTCGACAGTAAAGCTCGCCCCAACGCCTTTGGCAACATCGCACAGATTTCCTCAGGTCGCGGACGGAAAAATTCAGTGATGTGGATAATTTGCTCAGCATCAGCTTTAACTTCTCGCCGAATCTCATCAACTCGGGTGGCGCGAACTTTTAATTGTGCCACTCTGGGGATATCTTCAAAGCACATCCATAGCGCTAGATAGCGGGCAGTAGCGTTGGTCAGTTTAAAATTTTGTTGTCCATTATCGATCTTCATTATTTTCTCGAGCTCGTCGAGATATTGGTGAGCATAATTAAAATCTTGATATTCTATCAATCGCTGGAGGCCGTGATATATCAATTCGTGGGTCGCGACCGGGAAGCGAGTTTGTAATCGTTCGAATAGCTCGGAGCCGCGTGACGACTGGGCAACCGGCAGTTCAAACTGAGCCTTAACGTCGCTTAGTGAGGCCTTTGATGGCGCGGTTTGTGGGCGAAAAATCTCCACGGCAGAGCCGCCCACAGCGCGCTGTGCGCAATCGTAACTATCATCAAATGCGGCTAGGTTAGTGGTTACCGCCTTGCCGGTGCTGACGATGACTTCTTTAAAGCTCTGTTTGTCGAAGGGAAGTGCATTGGAGCCAGCTAGGGCGCCAAATAATGCAGAGCTAATGACTGAATTGTGCTTTGCTGCGAGTTCTGACATATCAAAATTAATAAAGCGATGGCTGTACTTGGCGGCCAACTCGAGGACGCTGGATGCGTCCATAGTTCCATCGGCAATATCGGATTTTTCAGTGATGCCATAGACCCGATGCGTGGACGTAATAAGAGTCGTTTTGTCGGGTGTAATAAAACCACGTTGCAGCATGCGACCGGCTTCGGCTATCTCGGAGCTAACAGCTATGTCGATATCGCCCTGTGCGGGGAATAGTGACATGACCGGTTTACGCCCTTTCTGGTGATCTTTGGGAAACAGCTCGATATAGTAAATCGTGGCGCCTGTGCGTTGGGCAACGCCGGCGAGCGAGGTCGACTGGCATAGCCATCCGTTATTCTCGGCCACTGCGATCAGCCAATTAGTGAACACACCACCGCCCTCGCCGCCGAGCGCGGCGAGAATAATGTTGATGGTTTTAGCCGGGGTATCGGTCACAAAAGTTGGCCAGCTTGTCTCGATTCATCGTAGCGTTGAAATAATTTAATCACGTTTCTACGCAGCAATGATGATGCTTTGTCCAGCCAATTTGGATTGTATAACAGATCGATTTTGGAGAACGACGGGCATAGCACGGCGCTGTGCACATTATCGCCGCAGACACCGCAGCCTACGCAACTGTTATCGACGTAGGATACCGGGTCTTCGCGCAGGGTATCGAGGCTAGGTTTAATGGTCAAAGAGGGGCAACCCGATAGTCGAATGCAGGCATGATCGCCGGTACATGTTTGGCTATCTATGTAAAAACGTGCACGCAATGTGCGCTTTCCATCGCCGATTGATTTTTTCATTAGCGGTTTGATGCGCCGCTGGCGATTGAGCATACATTCGCCTTCGGCAATGATAACTTTTAGTCCGGGTTGCGACGACTGCAGAGCTTCATTGAGCGTTTTCTTCATCGCCTCGATACTGTAGGTGCTGACAGTGCGCACCCACTCGACGCCCGCACCACGGCAGGCAAGCTCAATGGATACCGAGTCGTCGCGCTCGGAATGGCGGGCGTCGATGGTCGTGGCAATAATATTATTGGGCTCTACCATGGAGGGAATGTCTTGCCCTCCGGTAGCTGCAGAATAACCGTTGTTGACGATAATCAATATGCCATCGTGTTTGTTAAAAACTGCGCTAACTACGCCTGACGACAGGCCGTTGTGCCAAAACCCACCATCGCCCATAATACTGATCGCCTTGTGCGGCAAGGCGGCGCGGATACTCGAGGAACTAGCCAATGATAGGCCATAACCCATAATGGTGTTGCCGAGGTTAAATGGCGCCAGTGTAGCGAACGAGTGGCAACCAATATCAGAGCTAATATGAAATGGACCAAGATCATTTTGTACCTGCTTAATAGCGCTAAATAGTGGCCGTTCTGGGCAACCGGTACATAGACCTGAAGGCCTCGGTGGTACCACTTTTAGCAGTTTCTGGTGTTCAATATCGGTAAGGGGCGAGTTGAATCTTTGAACGTCTGCTACAGAAAAATTCTTAGTAATATACGGCATACCTGGAGTTTCTAAAAACCTCGTCAATCCAAGTAGGGTAATTTGCGCGGTATATTCTCCAGCTTGTGTAAATAGATCTGCGCCATAGACTTTGGTCTGGATATCGCGCTTTCTAAGAATGGTATGAATGGCCGGCTCAATATATTCGGGTTGTCCCTCTTCGAGGAGCACCACATGGCTTTTACCAACACAGAACTCAACAATCTCTTCGGGCACCACTGGATAAGCAACATTCATAACATAGATTGGAATATCGGAAACCCCGAAATTGTTGGAAAGGCCCTGTCTCTGCAGCGCTCTGATCAACGTATTATAGGTTCCTCCGCAAGTAATAATGCCCAACTGCTTATGCTTACCTGGAAAGAACTCGTTGAGTTTGTTGTCAACAATGAAGTCAATTGCATGCGGCCAGCGCTGCGCAATTTTGTCCTGTTCTTGCTGATAAACATGCGGTGGCAGAATGATTTTTTCAGCTTCGCGGTTCGGCACCACGTGATTCTTACTACTAAAGTCGGGCGCTCGGTTGTCCTTAGCGGTGAACTCGCCGGTGACGTGACAACCGCGAATGCGCATCATATAAAAAACGGGTGTGTTGCTGGCCTCAGACAACTGAAATGCACTTTCTATCATGTCGACAATGCTGGTCAGGTTCGGTCGAGGGTCGATTAGCCACATCTGTGCTTTCATCGCAAAGGCGTACGTCCTCTCCTGCATAATACTTGAGCCCTCGCCATAGTCCTCGCCGACAATAATAATTGCCCCTCCGGTGACCCCTGACGAAGCTATATTTGACAGGGCATCCGAGGCGACATTGGTGCCGACCGTGGATTTCCAAGTGACCGCGCCGCGCAGAGGATAATTAATCGATGCGCTCAGCATTGCAGCGGCAGTTGCCTCGCTGCCATTCGCCTCGAAGTGTACGCCGAGATCTCCAAGGATACCTTGGGCGTCATTGAGCACGTCCATCAAGTGTGATATTGGCGATCCTTGATAGCCACCAACGTAGGCCACTCCAGATTGAAGTAACCCTTTGGTAATAGCAAGAATACCCTCACCTTTAAAGCTCTCGCCCTCGCCGGCGTGGAGTTTTAGGACTTCGTGCGTAAATGAACGTTCAGCCATAATTTCTCAATTAAATATATGTAATCAGCGCTTAGTAGTCAGCATGTGTTGTGGATGTTGTCCGCGCTACTTAATCTGGCGACACTATAAGCGCCAATACGCGCGTTGGGCTGCCAGATCCGCCTTTAATTTTTAGTGGTGGCGCAATTAATAGCGCCCCTTTTGCGGGTAATAAGTCTAAATTCTTTAATCCTGCTAGGCCACATTTGTTAGCACCATGCATGATGTTGTGACACGGAAACATGGGTTCTTGGGCAGCGGCTTGACCAGCATCAGTCCCTACGGTTTCTACCCCGACTCCGACCACATTGCGCTCTTCAGCTAAAAATTTCACGGCATCAGGCTCCCAACCTGGTGTATGGCTGCCGTCATCTGACACGTTTAGGTACTTCTCTGAGGTAATCTGTTTTGACCAGTCGGAGCGGTAGAGTACCCAGGAGCCAGCCTCTATTTGGCCGTGTTGCGCTTCCCACTTTTTAATAAAGGCGACGGACATTAAAAAATCTGGATTTTCAGAGCTTTCATTAGAGGCGTCTATAACGCAAGCGGGTGCAATAAAGGATTCAACTGGCAAGCTATCTGTTGCATGGTCGTTGTGATCCTTTCCGGTTACCCAGTGGATAGGCGCGTCAAAATGCGTGCCGGTGTGTTCGCCACACTTAAAGTTATTCCAGTACCAGGCTGGACCTCGTTCATCGTACCGGGAGATTTCCTCGATGCTAAACGGCCAAGACACTCCCCAGCCATACTCGGTCGGTAATTTTAGGGTGGGCGTACTCGGTTCCAAGGTGGCGGTGAGATCAATAATCTTAATTGCACCACTGGCCAAATCTTGTACTAGGTCGATAAGTGACGAACTGCTCATAGATGTGTTCCTATAGGTTGGATATAAGGAATAGTGCTTGGCAAGATTATATTTTAAGTTTAAAATATAATCCACCATTTACGTGATAGTTTTTAAGGATGCAGCGCATGCATGGACAAGTTTTACCCGAGGGATGGGTTGTACCTAAAGGATACGCGAATGGTATTTTGTGCGATTCGGGTAAAACTCTTTTTATTGGTGGCCAGATAGGTTGGAACGCCAACGGCGAGTTTGAATCGGATGATTTTGTCGGTCAGACCAAGCAGGCTTTAATCAATGTTAGAGAGGTCTTAAGTGCCGCGGGTGCGCGACCCGAGCATATGGCGAGAATGACATGGTATTTGACATCAAAACTTGCCTACGCCGAAAATTTACGGCCGATCGGTCAGGCATACAGAGAGGTGATGGGTCGCCACTTTCCTGCTATGAGTGTCTTTCAGGTACTTGCCTTAATCGAGGACCGAGCACAGATTGAAATTGAGGTGACGGCAGTTCTCCCCAGTTAAACGTGCGCTTTGCTAGCTAAAATGTCGTCGGTCCGCTTGGTTCGAGCCCTGCCAATATGCCCACACAGAATCTCAAAATGCACTCGCCATATTGGTTTATAGCCTCGTTTTGACTGCGAGTAATGCTCCATTTTTTGTGGGTAAGTTATCACTTTGTTTGGGGTCATCTTATAGATATCGGTTAATATATGGGCGGGGAGGCCGGTTCTAGCTAGTTGAAACCAGCGATACCGATGCCGGCGCCGTTGTGTCGGCATCGTAAATATGCGTTGGTACGCGATTCATATAGGCAATCGTCATATGCATTTAAATAGATACCATATGTCATTCGGATGCCACGATATTGCGGCAAACACATGCCGCTCGGGGAGCGCATGCGGACTCGTAGTAGCCGCTACCATCGCAATTAGAAAAATCAAAAATAGCTTGTTCGCTAAACGTATGTGTTCCAAAAGCCTGGGATTCGCCGACTGGCATATCATCGAACTACCGACCGTTAACAGTTTGGATGGCAGTTATATACAACCCAGCGGAATCGCAGCTGATTTTTCGACACTAAAATGGCCGCAACCGCGCATGATTTTATCGCTATTTTGGTTGTATCCGATGACCTCAAAGCTGGCCGTTAACATAGACTTGCAACCGTCCGATGGCGGATCGATCACTTATGTTAAATATAGACTGTCGTCAACAAATACCGGCTTGCTTCAGCGCAACTCTGGGATGCCGGCCAAGCGCACCGAGCAAACGCCCTCGCTGTTTATTTGTGCGATCAATAGGTGCGTAGCGATGGCGGAGGTATGCCAATCACCAGTGCAGAGCCCACCAAAAACTGATATGTCCGCCGCGGAACTATCGAGGTGGTGCGGCTGGGGATCGAACTAGCCAGCGAAGGCCCTAATATGTTTTATATTGATAATCTGACTGTCAGTGACATACGTTTTATCAGTTTTAAAACTATCTGAAGTTGGCGTCATGAGTCCTCCGATGGTAACGAGCCACGGGGCGTGGCTATAAGGCTTGACAGTGTTTCACACCAAGGAGCTCGGTCATGACTAGGGCTTTATATGACCGGCGAGTGTTTGGCGGGCAATAATTGTCTGCTGCACTTCTGATGCGCCTTCGTAAATTCGCAGCGCGCGCACGTCGCGGTAGAGCGATTCAATGATGTGACCCTTAGTGACGCCCATACCGCCATGCAGTTGCACTGCGGCATCGATAACCTGTTGCGCTGACTCGGTGGCGTGAAGTTTGGCCATGGCTGCTTCGCGCGTTACCCGTTGCGCGAGACAATCTTTAGTCCATGCCGAGCGATAGACTAATAGGGCACTGCTGTCTATACCAACTGCCATATCGGACAATTTACCCTGAACCAATTGGAGATCGCTAAGCACACCGCCAAATACCTTGCGCCGTGCGACATGAGAAAGCGTTTCGTCCAGTGCACGGCGCGCCATGCCGAGCGCTGCAGCGGCGACTGTGGTGCGAAAAACATCTAGTGTAGCCATGGCAATGCCAAGGCCACTGCCGATACTTCCAACCAAATTTTCGCGCGGCACTATACAATTTTCAAACACTAACGTGCCAATCGGATGCGGCGCTATAAGCTCGATGCGTTTAGACACACGCAGTCCGGGATTATCAGCTTGGACAATAAAACAGCATATATCTTTGGTTCCTCCGCTCTCGCCGGTTCGCGCAAAAACGGTATAAAAATTTGCCAGTCCGGCATTCGAAATCCAAGTTTTTTCACCGTTAATAATAAAGTGATCGGCGCGTTCCTCGGCCTGTGTCGTCATTGCCCTTACGTCGCTTCCCGCCTCTGGTTCGGATAGGGCAAAAGCTGCAAGAGCGTCGCCGCTGGCGACAGCTGGAAGAAATTGAGATTGCTGCTGAGGGGATCCAAATAACGATATAGGACCACTGCCCAACCCCTGCATAGCGAATGCAAAATCGGCCAGTGCATGATGCCGGCCGAGTGTCTCGCGCAGCAGGCAAAGGCTACGGACATCTAGCTTGCCGCCAGGACCCTCGCCTAACGACACTGCATGGTGCAGGAACCCCGCGTTGCCGAGGGCTTTGACAATATCGCGACAGGTGCCATCCAAATCTTCCTCTTCGTGCTCGGTCAAGCGTTGCATATTAGCGCTCGACCAAGCGTCGATATCGATCGCCAGGGCTCGGTGTCGATCATCTAAAAACGGCCAGTTAAGAAAAGATGTGTCGCTCATGCCTCAATACTCCCTTGTTTGCCATATTCTGCCATCCGCCCGAAGATTTTCTGCGGCGTTGGTGACGACTTATCTAGTCGCCTTTAAAGGCGGGTTTTTCGCGTTTAACAAAGGCCTCATAAGCTCTCTTAAAATCCTCAGTCTGCATACAGATAGCCTGCGCTTGCGCCTCGGACTCAATAGCTTGATCGACCGACATATTCCACTCTTGATGCAATTGCATTTTGGTGATGCCATTTGCAAAGGTCGGTCCCGAGGCGATGCGCGCGGCCATCTCCAGCGCTAGTGTTTGCGGCTCGGCATCTATACTGTTGAAAAACCCCCAACGCTCGCCTTGTTCGGCATTCAGAGAGCGGCCAAAATACAGTAGTTCGCTGGCCCGACCCTGACCTATAATGCGCGGCAGCAGTGCGCAGGCACCCATATCACAACCGGCCAAACCGACGCGATTAAAAAGGAACGAGACCTTGGCGGTTGGCGATGCGTAACGCAGATCACTGCTCATTGCCAAAATTGCGCCGGCCCCGGCGCATACGCCCTCAACCGCGCAAAGGACAGGTTGCCGGCAGGCGCGCATAGCCTTTACCAGATCGCCGGTCATGCGTGTGAAGTCGAGTAACTCGGCCATCGACATGGCCGTCAGTGGGCGAATAATTTCGTGCACGTCGCCACCCGAGCAAAAGTTCCCCCCCATGCCGTGTATCACAATGACGTGGATGTCGCTGGCGTAATTTAAATTTCGGAACAGATCTCTCAGTTCGGCATAGGACTCAAAGGTGAGCGGGTTTTTTCGCTCGGGTCGGTTGAGAGCAATGACTCCCACACCGCTTTCTACGCGCCATAAAAAGTTGTCTGCGGCATAATTCGTCAAATCGGTGGTTTGCATGCTGTGTATTCCTAGTTATATCGCTACATCACTTCGCCGCCACTCACCGAAATGGCCTGACCGGTAATGGCATTGCTGTACTCCGAGCACAGCCACAATACGGCAGAGGCGACTTCGTTGGGTGTGACTAAGCGTTTTTGTGGGTTGCTATTGGTGAATTCGGCGAGGGCTGCAGCCTGTGTGCGACCGGTTTTATTGACGATGATATCGACGCCGTCGCGAATAATCTGTGTATCGGTATAACCGGGGCAGACGGCATTCACGGTGACGCCGAGTTTTGCAGTTTCTAGCGCAAGTGACCGGGTCAGTCCAAGTACCGCATGTTTAGATGCACAGTAGGCGCTTACATAGGCATAGCCTTTGAGAGCGGAGGTGCTGGCAATGTTGATGATGCGGCCAAATTGATCTGAACGCATAGTATCTATAACCTGCTTTGTGCAGTGGAATACCCCATGTAAATTGACCCCCAGACTTTGTTGCCAAGCCTCTTCGGTCAGTTTATGAAAGGGTTGCGTGACCGCAGCACCGGCGCAATTGACTAGTAATTGGATACCACCCTGGGCCTCGACAGCATCATAAAAAGCTTGTTGCACACTGTCGCTACAGGATACATCACAAACTATAGCGATGCCGCCGGACGCGCTGGCGCTATTAGAAACAGTTGCCTTTAGAGGCTCTAGGTTTCGCCCCATAAGCGTTACCTTGATCCCGCAATCGAGCAGGGCAATCGCTATCGCGCTACCGATTCCGCCACTGGCGCCGGTAACTACTGCGTGAGTTATTTTTTTATGCACGGAGCACTGTCTCGCTGGATGGTCATGGCTTAACTCTTAACCGGCGAGGCTGCCGTGGCCGCGCGTTGGATTAGAACTTCGAGTTGGCGATGGCCCATAAAGTACTGCTTCTGTTCGTGGACGCCCTGGCCTCGGTGGGCAGCCGTGGCAGCCGCCCGCAGTGTCCAGGCTGGGTCGGCTAAGTGCGGCCGACCGAGGCATACCAGATCGGCCCTGCCAGCGGCAATTATACTATTGACGTGATCGACTTCATAGATATTACCGACAGCCATAGTTGCCATCCCACCCTCGTTGCGAACCAGATCGGAGAGCGGTGTTTGGAACATCCTCCCAGGTCGCGGTTTGGCACTGTGAGACGTCTGTCCGCTCGACACATCGACAATATCGGCGCCGCAATCAGCAAATGCCTGGGCAATTTGCACGCAGTCGCGGTCTGTGATGCCATCCTCTCCGACCCAATCGTGTGCGGATATTCGCACTGACAGTGGTTTCTCACTTGGCCACGCGGCGCGCACCGCGGTAAAAACCTCCAGTGGGTACCTCAATCGATTACTCAGCGAACCACCATATTCATCGCTGCGTTGGTTGAGTACGGGTGTGATAAAGGCCGAAAGAAGGTAACCATGTGCGGCATGCACTTCGAGCATGTCAAAACCAGCGGCTATTGCACGACCGGTGGCAGCGACAAATTGATCTTTGACCGTGGCCATATCGGCTCGGGTCATCTCTTGCGGGACTTGATTGTAGCTGTCATAGGGGATTGCACTTGGCGATAGTAGAGGCCAAGTGTTGTGTTCCTCGAGTGGGTCATCGAGACGTTCAGGGTGCCACAGCCACGGTTCCTTAGTGGCACCCTTGGGGCCTGCGTGGCCAATCTGTAGGGCTATTTTGGCGGTCGTGTGTAGGTGTATAAAATCGACAATTCGACGCCAAGAGGTTTCTTGTTCGTCGTTCCAAATGCCGGTGCATCCGGGGGTGATTCTCGCCTCTGGCGAGATATCGGTCATTTCGGTAAATACCAATCCCGCGCCCCCTTTAGCGAGAGCGCCATAGTGCACCAAGTGCCAATCGCTGGGTAAGCCATCGATCGCACTGTACATCGACATTGGCGATACGACCACGCGGTTTTGAAGTTGCATATCGCGAAGTTGAAAAGGCAAAAACATCGGTGGGATGGGGCGTGAACAGTCGTCGACTGCATGCTTTTTCGCGAGATGGATTTCCATCCCCTCAAGCCAATCCTTGTCGCGCAACCGCAAATTTTCGTGACTGACCCTCTCGCTGCGTGTGAGCATCGAGTAATTGAATTGTTTGAGGTCAAAATTGTCGGCATATCTGGGTACATTCTCAAACCAGATAAGCGCATTTAAAGCAGCATTTTGTAGTCGTAGTGCTTCAGTTTCACGCTCTGCTTGATAGGCGTGTAACGATTCGGCGACGCCAGCACCACTATGTAGGTGTTTGGCCAGTGACATTGCATCCTCGAGCCCCAACTTGGTGCCCGAGCCAATCGAGAAATGGGCAGTGTGGGCAGAATCTCCGACCAGCACGATGCGATCGTCAAGAATCCAATTGCGGCATAGCAGCTGTGGGAATTTTATCCAAGCTGATCCCTGTATGTGCTCGGAATTGGTCATCAGATCGTGACCTCCGAGATAGTTGGCAAAAATCTTACGGCAGGTTTCAGCGCTCTCGGTATGCGACATGTCAGCAAAACCGTAGGCATCATAAACCTCGGGGGTGCACTCGACAATAAAAGTCGCAGTATTTTCATCGAATTGATAGGCGTGTGCCCAGATCCATCCCAGCGCAGTTTTTTCAAAGATAAAGGTGAATGCATCGCGAAATGTTTGGTTCGTGCCCAACCATACAAAACGATTGCGTCGCACATCGACATTGCACTCGAAGGCCTCAAGATTGGCAGTTCGAATTTTCGAGTTTAGGCCATCGGCTACAGCGACAATATCGGCATCAGCGAACTTTCCGTGGATATCATCAGCGTGGAATTCTTGCTCAAAATTTAACTCCACACCCAGTTCATCAGCGCGATCGTAGAGCACTTGCAACATGCGCTTGCGTCCAAGGCCAATAAAACCATGGCCATCTGAGCGCTCTAAATCCCCATTGACGTAACAGTCAATAAGATCCCAATGAATAAACTCACCGGCAATGGTTTCGGCACTGGTGGGGTCATTGGCGCGCAAGTTGTCTAGCGTTTGATCTGAAAATACCACCCCCCATCCGAAAGTGTCACCCGCGCGATTACGTTCATAAACCGCGACATGGTGGGATGGATTGCGAAGTTTCATGGAGATCGCA